>CALXKG010000120.1 GCA_944388825.1 uncultured Clostridia bacterium
ACAGCCGCGTATCGGCGGCAAAGCCCGCCGCGGTCAGCCCGGTCACCGGCGACGACGGGGCGGGGGAGATCCGCTTTTCGACCGGCTTAAAGGAGCTGGACCGGGTGCTGGGGGGCGGGCTGGTCAAGGGGTCGGTGCTGCTGATCGGCGGCGAACCGGGGATCGGCAAATCGACGCTGCTGATGCAGATCTGCCAGAAGCTGGGGCAGCGGGAAAAGGTCCTCTATGTCTCGGGGGAGGAGTCGGCGGCGCAGCTGCAGATGCGGGCGAAAAGGCTCCACGTCGACGCGGCGGGGATGTTCGTCCTCTCCTGCGGCGACCTGGACACGGTCCTTTCGGCCATCGCGGCCGAGAAGCCGGCGGCGGTGGTCATCGACTCGATCCAGACGATGACCCTGTCGGCGGTCGGTTCATCGGCCGGCAGCGTCGCCCAGGTGCGGGAGTGCGCCGCCGCCCTGACCGCCGCCGCCAAGGAGAGCGGGATACCGGTTTTGCTGGTCGGCCATGTGACCAAAGAGGGGAGCATCGCCGGCCCCCGGACGCTGGAGCATATGGTCGACGCGGTCTTCCAGTTCGAGGGGGAGCAGAACCACGCCTACCGGATGCTGCGGGCGGTCAAGAACCGGTACGGCGCGACCAACGAGCTGGCGGTTTTTGAAATGAAGGACGAGGGGCTGAAAGAGGTGCCGAACCCCTCGGCGATGCTCCTTTCCGAGCGGCCGGAGGGGGTGTCGGGGTCCTGCGTCGTCTGCGTGCTGGAGGGGAGCCGCCCGATTCTGGCAGAGGTACAGGCGCTGGTCACCAAGTCCACCCTTGCCTCCCCCAGGCGGATGGCGGCCGGCATCGACCACAACCGGATGAGCTTATTGCTGGCCGTACTGGAGAAGCGGGCGGGGTATACCTTCTCGGCGCTGGACGCCTATGTCAACGTTGTCGGCGGGCTTTGGCTGGACGAGCCGGCTTCCGACCTGCCGATCGCGCTGGCGCTCACCTCCGCCCTCCGGGACCGGCCGATCCCGCCCGGGATGCTGGCGATCGGGGAGGTGGGACTGGCCGGGGAGGTCCGGAGCGTTATCCGGCTGGAAGACCGGGTGCGGGAGGCCGAACGGATGGGGTTTACCCACTGCCTCGTCCCCGCGGCGGCGGCCGGGGGGCTGGACCGCTCGAAATACGCGATCAAAATCACCGGCGTCAAGGACGTCGTTTCGGCGCTGCGGGCGGTCGCGGCGGCCGAGACGGGGGGGAAGCGGTTATAATATTTTGTTTTTACTGGGTTTATTCTTTGAAAATCAAAATTTCTGCAAAGTCCGTATAAAATATCGGTGGTATTTTCTTAATTGCATTGACTTTTTAGAAGTTTTTTGATAAACTAAAGTCAGTCCTAAATAAGGGGTTTAGGACAAGACATTTTATTCGGCTTTTTCAAGCGAGTAACATTCCTACGAACTTCGAGACCTTCAATAGTATTTATGAACAGGCTGAAAGTAAGTTTGAATCTTTCTTTGAACTGGCGTACCCAGATGTAGATGTAGAAAGTGTAACGCTGTCAAACGAGTACGATACCCTTTATGGTATCGATGACAATGATTTTTTTGAGTACAAAAATAAGATTTTCATTTTTTTGCCTTCTATTTATTGGCATCTGGTTGTTCCCTTTATCCGCTTCGGCCAACGCGATGCCCTCTACTTGGGCGGGGACCGGCGGGCTGGAACTGTGGGTAGCGGAAGACTGCCCGGTGGAGGTGGAGCGGGAACGGCTGACCCTCCGGCTGGACGGCCGAAAGACGCGGTATACCCTCGGCTGCGGGATTGAGGCGGTTTACACCCTCCATAATCCGGCGGACACCGCCTGTTCTTTCCCGGCGGTATTCCCGGTGGTGCTGGCGGATGGCCAGCCGGAGCCGGGCGCGGAGGCGGTGCGGCTGGACGGGGAGCCGCTGGATTTTGAAATTCGCAGTGTCTCCCACCCGGAAGAGGAAATCTGGGACGGCCTCACGGCGGAGGAACTGCTGGAAGGGGTGGTCCCGACGGATTCCGGGCGGGAAGACGGAGCGCAGGTGCGGCTGCTCCTTTTCCAGTTGGAACTGGGGCCGGGGGAAACAAGGCAGCTTTCGGTGGAGACCGGGATGCTGGCCTTTATGGAGCAGGAGCGGCTGGGCTATCTCCCCCTCAGCACCCGTTACACCTTCTACTATTACCTTTCGCCTGCCCGGTACTGGGCGGATTTCGGCGAAATCTGCATCGACCTGCGGCTTTCGGATGCCGCCCCGCTGCTGGTGGACAGCAGCCTTGACTTATTCCCCGTCGCCCCCGGGCGGTATCTCTACCGCGGCGGTTCGCTGCCGGAAGGGGAACTGGTTTTCACCGTCCGCAGTTCGTATCTGATGACGGCGGTGATCTGGCTGAACCGGCTGGGGATTGCCGCCGCGCTGGTCTTGATTATCCGGAAGAGCCTGCACCGGATCCGGCGCGGGAAAATCAATAAAAGGGTATGAAAATCCCGCCGCTTGCTTTTGGCAAGCGGCGGGATTTTGTCATGCCTGTTTTTCGGCCCAGATCTTGCCGAGGATATCCTTCAGCACCAGGAAAGCGTCCTCCTCACCATATTGGTAATCGGTCC
>CALXKG010000121.1 GCA_944388825.1 uncultured Clostridia bacterium
CGTCCTCGGTGGGAGCTTCAGCCAGAGAAACCAGCAGGTCGCCCCATTCGTCGGTCTCAACAGGGTTGACTTCGACAAAGCCTTCGTCAACGTACTTGTTGTACTGCTGCATGAGGTAGATCAGCTCGGAGGTCTGCGCGCCCTGAGTTTCGTCGGCGGGAGCCAGCTCCATGATGTCGGCGATCAGCTGGTCAAAGTTGTACAGGTTGACTTCCCGGCCAAAGGAGATATCAATATCCCAACGGCCATTTTCCCATTCAACAGTGACATTGGGGATGTCCGCGTTGTAATAGGTGTAGGCATAGTTCTTGATGGTTTCCTCAGCCCATCTGGTCAGACCGGCGTTGGAAGCATCGGAAATGCCGAGGTTGTCGAGGAAGTCTTCCCACTCGTACATGACTTCTTCACGGACGCCACGGCCGCGGTAAGCGGTGACAGGCTCGACAGTGCCGAACATTGCGTCATTGTTGGCTTCCGAAAGCAGTTTGGCGACTCTGTCTTCGTTCCACGCTTCTGCGAAATCTTCCGCGTCGATGGTGGCGGGGAGGTTATCGTAGTAGTCGTAGAGGTAGACAACGCCGGAAGGAGCGACAGTCTCAGCCAGAACGGCGTCGATATCGGTGGGATCGACAGCGTCGAGAGTGGTGTAACCGGCGCCGGCATCGACAGAAATGTTGTCAACCGCGTTATACGCAACGGTCTGAACCTTGGCAGCGTTCGCAGGAACAACATACATGTTGGATGCGACATAGTTGCCGTCATTCAGGACAAAATAGTCGTTGTCGTTATGTTCAGCAACGGCCTGTTCCAGAGTCAGGACTTCAACACCGCCGATATCCGTCGGGATAGAAGTGCCGTCTTTCAGGAAGTATACACCCGCCGGAGTGGTTTCATTCACATAGATTTTCTGGTAGTCAGCGTTCCCAATACCGTAGTGTTCTTCCCAAACATCACGATCAAAGATGTAGTACTTACCATTATCTTTGTTGCGCGCAACGATCGGTTCTTCTTCGCCGCCAGTGCCAACAACACCGTTAGCGGTGGTTTCGTAGGCGGTGTAACCAATGGCATGTGCAAACCATCTTACGTTAGTGTAGTAAGAATCGGCTTCGTCGGTATCAGAAATGTGACCAGTCACGTTGGCATCGTAGTTGTTGCCAGGAATCTTGTACACAACGGAAGAATCGACGAACGTCACGCCGTTGTCATCATCAGCCAGTCTTTCGAACTGCGCTTCAGTACCGGCAAAGTACATCTCCTCATTGACAACCGCATAATTCGCGTTGGTCTCACGAAGATCCCAGTTGATATCGCCAGCGGGAATGTAGGACTGATAATATGCGCCATCGAATGCACCGATGTGGCTGGAAGTGCCGCCCCAGTATACAGGAGCCGCATTCGCGCTCATCGCCGCGCCGAAAACCGAGAAAGCGGTAGTCCCGGCGAGGGCAAGAGCAAGAATTCTCTTTTTCATTTCGAACTTCATCCTCCAAAAATAGATATATCGGAGGATTTTCCCACACCCGGCGGCGCCTGGGTTTGCGGGGCGTCTGGAAAAATTTCCCTTAAATCTTCCCTTATTGGGGGCTGTCCGTGCGTTCACAAAGAATTCACAATTGCAAGTGCATATGAGTAAATCTTGCATTTTGGTCGTTTTTTCTCCGGCCCGGATGGGCAGGGCAGAGGGGGCAAGGGCCTGTGCCTGACGTAAAACGAGGGGGAATGGACGGCCGGAGGGCAGCGTTCGGTATAAATGTTTTTGTGCAATCTGCCTATTGACAAAAAACGGGCCCGCCGGAAACCCGGCAGGCCCGTAAATGGGATCATCCGAAATATTTGACGCCGTTTTCAAACAGCTTCTGGTTCTTCTCGCCGTCGATGTTCCGGGCGACATTCGGGGTCACGACGCGCTCGCTGTGGCCCATCTTGCCCAGCACCCGCCCGTCGGGGGAGGTGATGCCTTCGATCGCCATCACCGAGGCGTTGGGGTTAAAGTGGATGTCGTAGGTCGGGCGGCCCTCCAGGTCGACATACTGGGTCGCGATCTGGCCGTTTGCCGCCATCTGACTCACCAGTTCCGGCGTCGCGATGAACCGGCCTTCGCCGTGGGAGATCGGGATCGAATGGTAGTCGCCGACTTCGGCGCTGTAGAGCCAGGGCGACTTGTTGGACGCGACCCGGGTCTTGACCATCATCGACTGGTGGCGGCCGATCGAGTTGAAGGTCAGGGTCGGGGAGTCGCTTTCCATGTCGACGATCTCGCCGAACGGCACAAGCCCCAGCTTGACCAGCGCCTGGAAGCCGTTGCAGATGCCCAGCATCAGGCCGTCCCTTTCCTTTAAAAGGGTGTGGACGCCGTCCTTGATCCGCGGGTTGCGGAAGAAGGCGGTGATGAACTTGCCGCTGCCGTCCGGCTCGTCGCCGCCCGAGAAGCCGCCGGGGATCATAACGATCTGGCTTTCGGAGAGCTTCTTCGCGAAGACGCCGATCGATTCTTCGATGTCCGCGCCGGTCAGGTTGCGGATGACAAAGACGTCCGGGATGGCGCCCGCCTGCTCAAACGCGCGGGCGGTGTCGTATTCGCAGTTGGTACCGGGGAAGACCGGGATCAGCACCCGCGGCTTCGCCACTTTGATGGCCGGCGCGAGCTTTACCTTATTATAATAGTCGTAAACCTCCGGCTTGCCCTCCGGGACGGGGGCAAGGGTCGGGTAGACCTTTTCCAGCTTCCCCTCGTAGGAGGCCTGGAGCGCTTCCAGCGAGACCTTTTCACCGGTGGTCAGGAAGACGGCGGGCTCCAGTTTGGTGACGCCGATCACCTGCATATCGGCGGTGGGCTCGGCGGCGCCGTCCAGCTCGAGGACAAACCCGCCGTAGACCGGGTTGAAGAGGAGGGTCTCGTCCACCGGGGCGGTGAACTTAAAGCCGATCCGGTTGCCGAGCGCCATCTTGACGACCGCTTCCGCGACGCCGCCGTAGCCGAGCGCCCAGGCGGAAATGACCTGTCCGCCGGCGATCATCTCCCGCACCCGGGCAAAGGTATCCCGGATGGAGGGGTAGTCGGGGGCGCCGTCCGGGCGGGTCTTCGGCAGCAGCAGCGCGACGGCCGAGGAGACGCATTTGAACTCCGGCGAGACGACCTTCCGGGCGTCCGCCAGCGAAACGGCGAAGGAGACCAGCGTCGGCGGGACGTCGACCTGCTCAAAGGTGCCGGACATCGAGTCCTTGCCGCCGATCGCCGCCGCGCCCAGCTGCATCTGGGCCTCCAGCCCGCCCAGCAGCGCCGCCATCGGCTTGCCCCAGCGGGCGGGGTCTTCGGTCATCCGCTCAAAGTATTCCTGGAAGGTGAGCCAGCATTTCTGCTCGTTGCCGCCGGCCGCGACCAGCTTCGCGATCGACTCGATGACCGCATACTGCGCGCCGCGGTAGGGGTCCTGGCTCATCAGGTCGGGGTTGTAGCCCCAGGCCATCACCGAGCAGGTGGTGGTGTCGCCGTGGAGGACCGGGAGCTTGGCCGCCATCGCCTGGGTCTTGGTCATCTGGTATTTGCCGCCGTAGGGCATCGTGACGGTCGACGCGCCGATGGACGAGTCGAACATCGACACCAGCCCCTTCTGGGAGCAGATGTTGAGGTTCCCCATATGGGAGACCCAGTCGGCGGGGGTGTTATGGAGGTTGTTGACCGGGTGGATCTCACCCGCCTCGATCCTGACGGTGGTGTGCTTTTCCGCGCCGTTGGAATTGAGGAAGTCGCGGGAGAGGTTGACGATCGTCTGGCCGCACCAGGTCATCGTCATCCGCTTTTCTTCGGTGACGGTGGCGACGATGGTCGCCTCAAGGTTTTCGGCGTGGGCGAGGGCGATGAACTTTTCGGCGTTCTCGGGCGCTACGACGACCGCCATCCGTTCCTGGGACTCGGAGATGGCCAGCTCGGTGCCGTCCAGGCCGTCGTACTTTTTCGGGACCGCGTCCAGATTGATCGCAAGCCCGTCCGCCAGCTCGCCGATCGCGACCGAGACGCCGCCGGCGCCGAAGTCGTTGCAGCGGCGGATGAGCCTTGTCGCCTCCGGTTCGCGGAAGAGGCGGGCCAGCTCCCGTTCGATCGGGGGGTTGCCCTTCTGGACTTCCGCGCCGCAGGTCTCGAGGGAGTGGGCGGTGTGGGACTTGGAAGAGCCGGTCGCGCCGCCGCAGCCGTCCCGGCCGGTTCGGCCGCCGAGCAGGATGACCAGGTCGCCGGGATCCGGCACCTCGCGGATGACGTTTTCCGCCGGGGCCGCGCCGATCACCGCGCCGATCTCCATCCGCTTGGCGACGTAGTTCGGGTGGTAGACCTCGGTGACTTCGCCGGTGGCAAGGCCGATCTGGTTGCCGTAGGAGGAATAGCCGTGGGCGGCGGTGGTGACGATCTTCTTCTGGGGGAGCTTGCCGGGGAGGGTCTCGCTGAGCGGGACGGTCGGGTCGGCGGCGCCCGTCACCCGCATCGCCTGGTAGACGTAGCGGCGGCCGGAAAGCGGGTCGCGGATCGCGCCGCCGAGGCAGGTGGCGGCCCCGCCGAAGGGTTCGATCTCGGTCGGATGGTTGTGGGTCTCGTTTTTAAAGAGCAGCAGCCAGTCCTCGTCCCTGCCGTTTACGTCCACCTTTACCTTGACGGTGCAGGCGTTGATCTCGTCCGACTCGTCCAGGTCGGTAAGGATGCCGTCCGCTTTGAGCTTTTTGGCTCCGATGACCGCGATGTCCATCAGCGTCATCGGCTTGCGGCGGCCGGCGTAGAGCTCCGAGCGCATCTGGCAGTATTTGTCGTAGGTGGCCTTGACCGCCGGGTCCTCGATCTCGACCCCGTCGATGATGGTGCCGAAGGTGGTGTGGCGGCAGTGGTCGGACCAGTAGGTGTCGATCAGCCGGATCTCGGTGATGGTCGGGTCGCGGTGCTCCATCATTTTAAAATAGGTCTGGCAGAAGGCGATGTCGTCAAAGTCCATCGCCAGGCCGTAATGGACAATAAACCCGGCCAGCTCTTCATCCGAAAGGCTGGTGAAGCCGGTGAGGGTCTCGACGGTGGTTGGGATGTGGTAGCTGACCGAGAGGGTCTCGAATTTGTCCAGCGACGCTTCCCGCGATTCGACCGGGTTGATCAGCATATGCTTGACGGCGGCGAACTGCTCGTCCGAGATATTCCCTTTGACCAGGTAGATGCGGGCGTTGCGGACTTTCGGCCGGTCGCCCTGGGTCATGATCTGGATGCACTGTTCGCAGGAGTCTGCCCGCTGGTCAAACTGGCCGGGCAGGTACTCGACCGCCAGCACCCGTTCGTCGGAGGCGGGGGCGGGGAGTTCGGGAGAGGTGACGTCGACCGCCGGCTCCGAGAAGATGGTGCGGGAGGCGGTTGCAAACGTCGCCTCGTCGATCCCTTCGACGTCGTAGCGGTTGAAGAGGCGGACCCGTTCGACCTCGATGCCGAGGGTCTCGATGTCGCGGCGGACGCCGTCCGCTTCAACGGCGAATTCCGGCTTCTTTTCGACATAGATTCTGAAAACAGCCATTTTGTCAGTTCCTTTCTGGTTGGTGGTTGGTTCTTTTCATATCCTGGGTGGAAGGGGGGACGCCTTTCCGGCTTAAATCAGGGGGAAACGCCCTCCCGTGTATGCTTATACCTCTTCCGGCGCGAGCATCTGCCCGATGCAGCGGCCGTCCGCCCGGCCGGTGATGCGTACCGGGACGATCCGCCCGCAGCATTCCGGCCCGCAATCCACAAGGACGGGGGTATAGTTGGGGGTACAGCCTTCGTATCCCAGCGGGGTGCGGGTGGTTTCGATCAGCACCTTTTCCACCCGACCGGCCATCCGGTCGAGGAAGGCGTCCCGGGTCTCTTCGGTCGCTTCCCGCATCTCCTTCGCCCGCCGGGTTTTGACCGGTTCCGGTACCTGCTCCGGGCGGTTTGCCGCCGGGGTGCCGGGGCGGGGGGAATAGGGGAAGACATGGACTTTTGCAAAGCCGGTCTCCCGGGTAAAGGCCACCGACGCCGCGAAATCATCCTCCGTCTCGCCGGGGAAGCCGACCATGATGTCGGTGGTGATCGCGGGATTTTCAAAATGCTGCCGGATGACCCGGACGATCCGGGCGTATTCGGCGGTGTCGTAGTGGCGGTTCATCGACTGAAGCGTCCGGTCGCAGCCGCTCTGGAGGGAAAGGTGGAACTGGGGGCAGAAGTTTGGGAGCGCCGCCATCCGGGCGATGTCCCCGTCCGATAAGAGCTCCGGCTCCAGGCTTCCCAGCCGTACCCGTTTCAGCCCCGGTACCCGGCAGGCCAGCTCGACCGCGTCGATCAGCCGGAGCCCCCACTCCTTCCCATAGGAAGAGAGGTTGATGCCGACCAGCACCACTTCCTTATACCCGGCGGCGGCGAGCCCTTCCAGCTCCTTCCGGATGTCCTCTGCCGGTTTGGAGCGGATCGGGCCGCGGGCTTTGGGGATGATGCAGTAGGAACAGTACCGCTCGCACCCGTCTTCGATCTTGACATAGGCCCGCGTCCGGGAACCGAGGGCGGAGACAGCCATCGGCTCGAACGCTTCCCCCCGTGTATGGGCCGGGATGTCGACGATCCGCTCGTGCGTTTGCAGCGCCCGTTCGACCAGTCCCGGGATTTTCCCCCGGGCCAGTTCGCCGGTGACGATATCCGCTTCCGGGATTTCCGCCGCCGCTTCCGGGAAGGCCTGGGGGTAACAGCCGGTCAGGACGGCGACGGCGGACGGGTTTTGCCGCTTCATCCGCCGCAGCAGCTGCCTGGTCTTCTGGTCGCCGGTGGCGGTGACGGTGCAGGAATTTAAAAGGTAGACGTCGGCCTCCCCGTCCGGCGGGACGATCTCATACCCTTTTTGCCGGAACAGTTCGGTCAGGACTTCGGTTTCGTACTGGTTGACCTTGCAGCCAACCGTCATAAGCGCGATGCGGGGCAACCGGAGACCTCCTTTTTGGATGGATTTGCGTTGTTATTTTTTTGACAGACTTCCCTGATCGGCCAAAAACCGCCTATATTCGACAGCTGCGGGGATATAGGGCCCACAGTCCGTCACAGGGAATAGGCAATGTGTAATAAAGACCGCCTTAGTTGTTGTGCAGCCTCTACAAATACTGATTCTCTCAATTCCTATTATAATAGAATAAAGAGAAAATGGCAATACGCAGTTGACTTAAAGAACACTTCCTGCTATACTACAAATATGGTGATTATGGAGAAATGGCTGATACCGATTCCATAGCGCGCTGGGTAGGTGATGCCCCGCCTTATTCACCATAATGTTGCTCCAGGTAAGGAGGAATTCCCGGAAGATGAGAACTTGCAAAGTCATGCTGAACACGGCGGCCGACGTTACAGCGTTTAACAGGCTGGTCAGTGAGTGCGCCCATGACATTGGCCTTTCAAGCGGCCGGTATTTGGTAAACGCCAAGTCCATCATGGGTATATTCAGTCTTGACCTGTCGAAACCGGTAACGCTCTGTGCTCACTTCGACGACGCCGACAGGCTGTTCGCCGAGTTGGAAAGATTCAGGGTTGCTTAAGGGGAAGCATGCACAGCGCAGCAGCCGGTACGGGCTTTGGCTTTTATTAAAGCCCGGATGTGCCACAGATGGGCGGCGGGGAAAGCCGTCCCGCGGTAGCTCCAATCGAGCAAAGGAGAGATTTATCATGAAAAAAGTATGCCAGATCAAACTCAACACCATCAACGAAGTCAAAGAGTTCGTCAATATCGTTCTGCAGTGCCCCTATGATGTCGACCTGGTTTCCGGCCGCTACATCATCGACGCCAAGTCCCTGATGGGCATCTTCAGCCTCGACCTCACCCGCCCGATCGACCTGGAGGCCGACATTGACGCCGAGGACGCCGAAGATCTGCTGAAGAAGATCGATTTCTGCGTCGTGAAATAAAACCCTTCTTTTCGGACGCGCGCTGTCCGGAAAAACGGAGGAGAGGCGGGAGATACCCGCCTAGGCTGGTATTTTGTAATCGTTTACAGAAAAACCGGCTCCCATTCGATGAAATTCTTCCCGCGCAAAAAAGAGAAAAGCGGGCAAGAGAAGTTGCATATCCGCGAGGGAACAAAACAAAAAGAAAGAACGAAATCCCATCCGCGGAACTGATTTAGGGTAATGAAAGGAACATTCTTATGAGAATCTGCAAAATCAAACTGAACGCATTTGGTGAGATCCGCGCTTTCGTCGAAGCTGCTTCCAACTTTGACGACGCCGTCGACGTCGTTTCCGGCGTCCACAAGGTCAACTGCAAGTCCCTGCTGGGGCTTCTGACGCTGGACCTGTCCAAGCCGGTCGAGATCCGTGTCCACGGGGATCATCCGGAGAAGTTTGTCCGCGCGATCGATTCCTACCTGGTTGCATAAGGATGGCGGTCTGACCGCCTGAACAAAACGCCCGCCGTACCCGCAAAGGTACGGCGGGCGTTTTTTGCGCCAGCCGTTTCCCGGTTTTGGAAATCGCTGGAAGTTTTTCCCCCGCCGCGGTATACTCTGTTTACAGGCCAAAACCATCGACCGACAGGAGGTAAATAAGCAGATGAAACAGACGGCTGTATTTCTGGCGCCCGGGTTTGAAGAGGGCGAGACGCTGACGGTGGCGGACATCCTCCGCCGGGCGGGGATCGGCTGCGAACTGGTGGGCTTTGCCCCGGTAGTCGCGGGCGCCCATCAGATCGAAGTAAAGTGCGACCGGGTGCTGGAGGATTTCCCGGCCGACGGCTCTTACGATATGGTCATCCTCCCGGGCGGTATCCCGGGTGCTTTGAACCTGCGGGACAGCGATAAGCTGATGGAGATCCTGCGGGCGGAATCGGCGGCCGGCAAATGGGTCGCCGCCATCTGTGCCGCGCCGGTCGCCCTGGAGCGGGCGGGGCTGTTGGACGGGAAAAACTTCACCGCCTATGTGGGGTATGACAAGAAGATTGCCGCCGGATATTACTGCGAGGACATCGTCGTCCGGG
This sequence comes from uncultured Clostridia bacterium, assembly GCA_944388825.1. Lineage (GTDB taxonomy): Bacteria > Bacillota > Clostridia > Oscillospirales > Ruminococcaceae > Faecivivens. Next base: position 8,991 of record CALXKG010000121.1, read on the forward strand.
ACGGCAACCTGATCACCAGCCGGGGCCCCGCGACCGTCTACGCCTTCGGCTATGCGCTGGTCGACGTGCTGGGCGGGGACAGCAGGGCGGTGAAGGACCGGATGATCTATGATCACGCGTTTGAGGAGGGGAAGGTAAGATGAAAAAAGCGGCGGTTTTAATGGCCCGGGGCTTTGAAGAGGGGGAGACGGTGACCATCATCGACATCCTCCGCCGGGCGGGGATTGCCTGCGACAGCTTTTCCTTTGGGGAAGCGTTCGTCACCGGAATGCACGGGATGCAGGTAAAAGCCGACAAGGCGTTCGGCCCGGAAATCGAAGGGTACGATATGGTGATCCTGCCGGGCGGGCGGCCGGGCGGGGACAACCTGCGGGGCAACCCGGCGGTGCTGGACCTTATCCGGAAGTTTGACGCGGAAGGGAAATTTGTCGCGGCGATCTGTTCCGGTACGGTCGCCCTGTCGGACGCCGGCATCATCGCCGGCCGCCGTGTGACCGGGTATGTCGGGTATGACAAAAAGCTTATCGGCGGCATTTTTGAAGATAAGCCGGTCGTCCGGGACGGCAGCCTGATCACCAGCCAGGGCCCGGCGACCCCTTACCCCTTCGCCTACGCGCTGGCGGAGGCGCTGGGGGCGGATACGGCGGTTTTGCGG
>CALXKG010000122.1 GCA_944388825.1 uncultured Clostridia bacterium
AGGACGCCTGGCAGTATACCTCGACCTATACCGGTTTCCCGGGGATTTCCGGGAAGGTCGACCGGGATTATTTCTACCGGGAATTTGCGCCGGTGGACGGATGGGTCGAGACCGAGAAGGGTTGGTACTGGTATGAAGACGGGAAGCCGGTGAAAGGCTGCTGGCGGAAGATTACTGGGGCATCCGGCGTAGCGTACTGGTATTACCTTGGGAAGGAAGGGGTGATGCTCAAAGGAATGCAGCGGATTGATGGGAAGGTGTACTATCTGAATCCGGAAGCCGCGTTGGGGGTCCCGGAAGGGGCCTGTATTATGACGGACGAGGATGGGGTTGTCTTCCGTGGATAGGAGGCTTCTATGGGCGTCAATAAGTCAGATTTGATGGCCTGGATGCAGGGAATTCAAAAGATGCAGAGCGATCTACTGGGGGTCTTGCAGGAGATCACGGTAGGGGAAGGCGTTTACGCACGGGATCAGGCGCGGCTCATCTGTACAGACGAGCAGATTGTGAACACAGGGGATTACCGGGAAAACTGGAAATCCGACAGCCAGGCGAAAGCGGCCGGAAACGGGTATTATGTCCGGTTTTTCAATCCTCTGGAATACGCAATTCATCTGGAATACGGGTTCCGGAGCCATTTTGTCCCGGGCCACTGGGAAGGCTATACGTTTGTCTACAAGCTGGGCGATCCCGAAGGCGGGATGTTTGTCGGGCCGTCTGGCGGCCGGGTGCCGGGGCTTTTTGTCATGAAAAGGGCAGTTGAGCGGACGATGAAAACCCAGCAGGCGAGGGTAACACGAAAATTGATGCGGGCGCTGGAGAAAAGAATGGGGTAAAGGAGAAGCCGGCGAGGGAGACCTCGCCGGCGTTTTGTCGTTTGACTTTAGGAAATACGCCTTACAGTTGGTAACGGGTTGGTAACAGAGAGCGCGTAGTGGCCGCGATTCTTAATTTTTGTCGGTTTTCCCTTAGATTTTGCAAACCCCCTTGCCGGACGCCCGGGAATATGGTAGCATAAAAGGGCGGAAGGGGAAAGCCTTCCACCGGATATGCATGGAGCCTGAGAGAGGAGGCAGCAATATGGGACAGTACATTTTATGGGTCGCCGTCTTTGTAGCGGCGCTGGTGATCGAGGGGCTAACCCTCCAGCTGATGTCCATCTGGTTCGCGGTCGGCGCGTTGGCGGCGCTCATCAGCTCCTTTTTCGGCGTACCCAACGCCTGGCAGTGGGTGATCTTCGTCGCGGTGTCGCTCCTTCTTTTCCTGGCGACCCGGCCGCTGATCCGCCGCTGGAACCATATCCCCACCGTCCGCACCAACGCCGACAGCGTCATCGGGATGGAGGGGTACGTCAAAGAGACGGTCGACACCCTCCACGGCACCGGCCGCGTCTATGTCAACGGGCTGGGCTGGGCCGCCCGGGCCGACACGGTCATCCCGGTGGGGACGACGGTCGTCGTTTTGTCGATGCAGGGGGTTACGCTGACGGTCAAGCCGAAAGAACCCTGAATCCGGTCAATGAACCCGCCCTGCGGGTAAAAATAGGAGGAATCATATATGATCTACATTATCCTGGCCATCCTGCTGGTCATCCTGCTGGTGCTGATCGCCAACCTGAAGATCGTGCCCCAGGCGCAGGAGTACGTCATCGAGCGCCTCGGCTCCTACCGGGCCACCTGGCAGACCGGCGTCCACTTCAAGATCCCGTTTATCGAGCGGATCGCCAAAAAGGTCTCGCTGAAGGAAAACGTCGTCGATTTCCCGCCCCAGCCGGTTATCACCAAGGATAACGTCACGATGCAGATCGACACTGTCGTCTTCTACCTCGTTTCCGACCCCAAGCTGTTCACCTACGGCATCGACCGCCCGATCTCGGCGATCGAGAACCTGACGGCGACGACGCTGCGCAACATCATCGGCGACCTCGACCTGGACGCGACCCTCACCTCCCGCGACGTCATCAACACCAAGATCACCGCGATTCTGGACGAGGCGTCGGATAAATGGGGGATCAAGGTCACCCGCGTCGAGCTGAAAAACATCATGCCGCCGCGGGAGATCCAGGAGGCGATGGAAAAGCAGATGAAAGCGGAACGGGAACGCCGGGAGTCCATCCTCCAGGCCGAGGGCCGCAAGAAGAGCCAGATCCTCGTCGCCGAGGGCGAAAAGCAGTCCCAGATCCTCCGCGCCGAAGCGGAGAAGGAGTCGGCGATCCTGTTGGCCGAGGCCGAAAAGGAAAAACAGATCCGGGAGGCGGAAGGCCAGGCGGAGGCCATCCTGATGGTCCAGAAGGCCAACGCCGACGCGCTGAAGCTGCTGACCGAGGCCGACCCGTCGATGAAGGTGCTGACCCTCAAGAGCTACGAGGCGCTGACCGAAGTCGCCAACGGCAAGTCCACCAAGATCATCATCCCCAGCGAGATCCAGAACCTCGCCGGTCTGGTCACGTCGCTTAAAGAGGTCGCCGAAGGCCCCGCCCCGGCGAACAAGTGACCCCTTTAGGAGGAAGGCTATGTTTGCAGCGCTTATGGGCGCCGCCTTCCCGTGGATTTTGATCGGCCCGATGGCCGCGTTTGCCTGTGCGTTTTTCGGCAGGCGGGAGAAATAAAACGGTATAGAGAAGGCGCGCGGTGGTTTCCTGCTGCGCGCCTTTTGCTGTTCAGGATAACAATACGCCTTTAGGGTGCGTGCGTATCTGCCATTTGTTATACCAGGTAGTCGAGGATAACCTTCCAGCTTTCCTTCAGCCGATCCATCCCCCAGGCGGCGTTCGCCGGGCTGGTGGACGGCATTTTAAAGGAAGGGACGCCGAGCGGCGGGTTATACCGCTTAAACAGCTCTTCCGCCTTCGCGCCGTTAAAAAAGACCGCCCGGATGGCCGACCCTTCGATGAGCGGCGCGATCTGATGCACCACCGGGCTGCGGATGGAGGCGTCCGACGCCCCCTTGATCTCGCAGCTGTCCAGCACGTCCCACAGCGCAATATCCCGTTTGACGAGCAGCGCCTTTTTTTCCTCCACCGTCCCCGGGACCGGCTCGCCCAGCAGGGAAGCCAGCAGCGGCCAGAACCGGTTGCGGGGGTGCCCATAGTAGAAGCCGCTTTCAAACGAGAGCGGGGAGGGGAAACTTCCTAAGATCAGAACTTTAGATGTAATCGTTTTTACCGGCGGAAAACAAATCGGGCGCGCTTCCACGCGAAAGCCCCCTTTCGTAACGGATAAAGGTAAATCTTTGTTCCCATTATACCATTTTTCGACCGTTTCCGCAATCTCTTTTTAGCAGTTGTCGAATTGACGGGGCGGGGGAGAAACCGTATAATAAAAGTAAAAACGCGAAAATTTATTTTTTGCAGGAAGGAAGAAAGCTGCCATGCGTTACAAACTCCTCGCCCTCGATATCGACGGGACCCTGACCAATTCCCAGAAAAAGATCACCCCCCGCACCAAAGCGGCGCTGATGGCCGCCCAGAAAAAGGGCGTGCGGCTGATCCTCGCGTCCGGCCGCCCGAGTGCCGGCGTAAAGCCCCTTGCTCAGGAGCTGGAGATGGACAAGTACGGCGGCTTCATCCTCTCCTACAACGGCGCGCAGGTCATCGACCTTCAGAACAACCGGACCGTCTACGAAAAGACCCTCGACCCGGAAGTCATCCCGGTCATTGAAAGCCTCGCCCACCGGTATGGGGTCGGGGTGCTGACCTATGTCGACGGCTGCGTCGTCACCGAGACCCCGGACGACCCCTACATCCAGCTGGAGGCGAAGATCAACGGCCTGCCGCTGAAGGCGGTCGACGGCTTTTCCGAGGCGGTCACCGAGAAGGAGCCGAAATGCCTGATGACCGGCGACGGGGAGTATATGGGCAGGATCGAGCCGGAGATCGCCTCCGCTCTGAAAGGCTTAAGCGTCTACCGCTCGGAGTCCTACTTCCTGGAGATCATGCCCGGCAACATCGACAAGGCCAAGTCGCTGGAGCGGCTGTGCGCCTATGCCGGCGCCTCCCGGGAGGAGCTGGCCGCCTGCGGCGACGGGTATAACGACATCCCGATGATCGAATACGCCGGCCTCGGCATCGCGATGGCCAACGCCAAAGACCCGGTCAAAGGGGCCGCCGACGTCGTCACCCTTAGTAACGACGAGGACGGCGTCGCCGCCGCCATCAGCCGGTATTTCGATATATGACCCTCTACCTGCGGCAGCTGACCCTGCCGGGCGAGAGAGAGGAAAGCAATTTCTTCTGGTCGAACGAGGAGTTAAACCGCACCTGCTACACCAATTTCTACCCCTTCGGGGTCTTCCCGGAGAAGAAGCTCGCCGCCCTCACCTTTGAGCCGGTGACCATCCTCTGCGGCGGCAACGGCAGCGGCAAAACGACCCTCTTAAACATCCTGGCCGACCTGGCGGGGGCGGAACGGACGGCCCCCTACAACCATTCCAGCTTCTGGGGCGACTACCTAAAGCTCTGCCGCGCCGACTTTTCCGCCGGCTGGACGGGCAAGGCGGCGGTCATCACCAGCGACGACGTCTTCGACTACCTCCTCAATATCCGCGCCCTGAATGAAGGGATCGACTTAAAGCGTAAAGAGCTGCTGTCCGAATTCCTCACGGTCAAATACGGCCATGGCAAACTTCAGATGAAGTCTATGGAGGACTACGAGCAGATCAAAAAGACCGCCCTTGCCTACCGCGGCACCGGTTCCCGCTACGTCAAGGACCAGCTGATGGGCAACATCCGCAACGGCTCCAACGGCGAGAGTGCCTATGAATACTTTACCCACGCGATCGGGGAGGACGGGCTCTACCTGCTGGACGAGCCGGAGAACAGCCTTTCCCCCGCCAACCAGTTAAAGCTGGCTTCGTTCATCGCCGACTCGGCCCGGTTTTTCCACTGCCAGTTTGTCCTCTCGACCCACTCGCCGCTCATCGCCTCGCTCCCCGGCGCGAAGGTCTACGACCTCGACCGGACGCCGCCCCGGGCGGTCAAATGGACCGAGCTGGAGGCGGTGCAGGTCTACCGGCAGTTTTTTGACGGCCACCGGGACGCGTTTTAACCCCGGCGCCGCCTTTCCGAAGCAGCCGGCAGCGGCTGCGCCTGAAACGGAGGGTGTGCAGCGCCGGGACAGAATCCTGAAATATACGGCGCAGAAAAAGCGTGCTCTGTAAAAGGGCACGCTTTTTTACTTTATGCTCTAACCCTGCAGCGCGACCTGCACCTTTTGCAGCGCGCCCTTTTCCAGCCTGGAGACCTGTGCCTGGGAGATCCCGATGGTGCTGGAGACCTCGGTCTGGGTCTTCCCCTCGAAAAAACGCAGGCCGATGATCCGCTTTTCCCGGGGGGTCAGCGCCTCCAGCGCGTCGCGGATGGCCATCTCGTCGATCCAGTCGCTGTCGGTGCTGCCGCCCGCGATCTGGTCCATCACGCAGATCGGCTCGCCCCCGTCCGCGTAAACCGGTTCGTAGAGGGACACGGGGTCGACGGCGGACTCCAGCGCGAGGACGACGTCGCTGCCCGGCATCCCCAGCCGCCCGGCGATTTCGCGGATGGTCGGCTCCCGTCCGAGGGCGGCGGTCAGCTGTTCCCGCGTCTGCATCGCCTGGTAGGCGAGGTCCTTGAGCGA
>CALXKG010000123.1 GCA_944388825.1 uncultured Clostridia bacterium
CGTAGGGGAAGCGGGCGGGGTCTAAAATATCCGCCTTTTCCACCGTCACCCGGTCGTACAGGGAGACCGACTGCATCACCATATCCATCAAATGATAGCCGTCTTCCCGCACCCCGGTGATGTCGAGGGAGAGGTTTAACTTCCCGTAGGCGCGCAGGGTGATCTTGTCCATATCCTTCCTCCTACAGCCGCAGCAGCGGGTTCTGCCGGATGCCGATCACATGGACCGGGCACATCTCGTGGCAGCAAAAGCAGCGGATGCAGCGGCTTTTCTCGATGACCGCCCGGCCGTTTACGACCGCGATCGTGTGGGCGGGGCAGCTTTCGGCGCATTTGCCGCAGCCGACGCAGCCCTTGCCGATATAGGGCCGGGCGGTAAACCACCTTTCGACCACAGGCTTAAAAAGCCCCCGCAGGAAACCGGGGACGTGGCTGGAAAAATCGGAGGCGGCGGTTTTCGGCAGGATAAAGGGGGGGATTTCCGGCAGCGGGCCGCCCACAAGTCCGACGCGTCCCTTCTCCGGCAGCAGCCCCCGCTCGACGGCCGCCTGCAAAGTCGGGACCCGGCTTTCCGGCAGGCCGGTAAAGGCGGCAAGCGCCCGGTCCAGCCGGTGGGGGTCTTCCGATGCAAACAGCAGCCCCACCTGTTTTTTCCGCCCGGAAGAGGGGCCGTCCCCCTCCATCGCCTCGACCGCGTCGCAGATGGTGATGGCGGGCGAGACCGTCTCGCAGAGGTCTACGAGCATCCGGCCGAAGTCTGCCTTCTCGGGGTAGCGCCAGTGGTAGTCCGGCTTGGTCAGGCCGGGGATGCAGCCGAACAGGTTCTTGACCCCGCCGGATAGGCCGGTCATGCAGTGGGTCTTGAGCTTGCAGATGTTGACCAGCAGGTCCGCCTCCGCCGCCGGGCGGATAACCGGGAAGATATGGCTGACGCGGGCGGCCGGCGCTTCCCGCTCGACCGACGTAAAATCGTCGTTCAGCCGCACCCCTTCCGCCCTGGCGGCCGCCTCCATCCCGGTGGCGGCGTAGATGCCGGAGAGGGCCGCGCGGTTGTACAGCCCGCCGGGGGAGTCGGCGATCGTAATATCTTCCGCCGCGATCCCCCGCTTTTTCAGCGCCCGGATGACCGCCTGTACGATAACCGGGTGGGTGGTGGTCGCCTCCTCCGGGCGGCGCTTCATTAAAAGGTTCGGTTTCAGCGTCACCTTCATGCCGGGCCGGACCAGGCGGTCAAAGCCCAGCAGCGCAAACAGCGCTTCCACCGCCTCCGCCGCGGCGTCCGGCTGGTAGCCGGGAAGCCGCTTGACCCCGACCGGGGCGTCCGCCGTCACGCCTCTTTCTCCTTTTTCAGGATCTCCAAAAACGCGGCGATCCCCTTGGCCGCCTGGGTCAAATGGTTGACCGAGTAGCAGTAGGAGACCCGGATATACCCCTCCCCGCTCGCGCCGAAGGCGTCCCCCGGGACCACCGCGATCTTCTTTTCGTAGAGCAGCCGCTCGCAGAATTCCTCGGAGGTGAGGCCGGTGGATTTGATGCAGGGGAAGACGTAAAACGCCCCCTCCGGCTCAAAGGTGTGCAGCCCCATCCTGTTGAAGGCGTCGACGATAAACCGGCGGCGGAGGTTATACTCCTCCCGCATCGCCTCGACGGTCGACAGGCAGTGCTCCATCGCCTCGACCGCGGCCCACTGGGCGGTGGTCGGCGCGCACATCAGCGCGTACTGGTGGATCTTGAGCATCTGCTTCATAGCCGCCGCCGGGCCGCAGAGGTACCCCAGCCGCCAGCCGGTCATCGAAAAAGCCTTGGAAAAGCCGCCGACGATGACCGTCCGGTCCTTCATCCCGTCTATTTCGGCGATCGAGACGTGCCGGCCGTTGTAGGTGAGCTCGGCATAGATCTCGTCCGACAGGACGACGATGTCCGGATGCCGCCGCAGCACTCCGGCGACCGCCTCCAGGTCCTCCCGGCGCATGATGCTGCCGGTGGGGTTGTTGGGGAAGGGCAGCACCAGCAGCTTGGTCTTCGGGGTGATCGCCGCCTCCAGCTCGGCCGCCGTCAGCCGGAATTTGTTTTCCTCCTTCAGCGGGACCGGCACCGGGACGCCGTAGGTCAGCGTGACGATCGGCGCGTAGGCGACATAGCTGGGCTCGGGGATCAGCACCTCGTCCCCCGGCTCGACAAACGCCCGGACGCAGAGGTCGATCCCTTCGCTGCCGCCGACGGTGACGAAAATCTCGTCCTCCGGGTGGTAGGAAAGGTGAAAGCGGTTTTCCATATATTTCGCGATGGATCTCCGCAGCTCGGCCAGGCCGGAATTGGCGGTGTAGCGGGTGTTGCCCCGCTGGAGGTTGTCGATCGCGGCCCGGCGGATGGCGTAAGGGGTCTTAAAGTCCGGCTCGCCAACGCCGAGCGAGACGACCCCCTCCATCTCGTTGGCGATGTCGAAGAACCGGCGGATGCCGGAGGGTTTGAGTTCCGCCGTCCGTTTTGCAATCAGTCTTTCAATACCCATCAGAATGAAACGTTTCTCCTTTCGTCGATCCCGCGGCCGCCCATGACGACGCCGCCTTCCTTATAGCGGGAAAGGAGGAAATGGGTGGCGGTGGAGAGCACCCCTTCCAGCGGGGAGAGCCGCTGGGAGACAAAGAGGGCGATGTCCTTAAAGGACTTGCCTTCGATCTGCACCAGCAGGTCATAGCCGCCGCTCATCAGATAGACCGAACGCACCTCGTCAAAATCGGCGACGGTGTGGGCGATCTCCTCAAAGCCGTAGTTCAGTTTCGGGCTGACCCGCACCTCGATAAAAGCCTCGACCCGCTCGGCGTCCGGGAGCTTGTCGTAATCGATCAGCGGCTTATACCCGCGGATGACCCCGTCCGCCTCGTACCGGGCGATGCGGGCGGCGATTTCTTCCTCTGCCTCGCCGGTCATGACGGAAATCTCCGCCGGCTGGAGCCGGGCGTTGCCGGAAAGGATCTGTAACAGCTGGTCCATAAAGGTCCCCTTTCTTGATGACTGGCAAAAGCGGGCGCTTTTGCACAGGGTCAGGCGTAAACGGTGGAAAACGTACCGCCGCTTGTCCAAAAAACGGTTATACAAAAAAGATTATATCACCTTTTGGGCAGAAAAAAAAGCCCCGCGGGGCTTTTTGCGTTATTTTTTCAGTCATAGGAAAATGTAAGCGGTTTTTTTCTCCATTTTTTCAATATCAAATCGAAAAAAATCTATTTTCAAACGGCGCAAAAAAAGGTAAAATAAAAGTAACCGGTTTCGGGCGGCGGAAAGCCCGGAAGGTCAAACGGAAACAGGAAAGGTGGATTCTCCATGATAGCGGTCATATTGTTCGCCGTCTGCCTCATCGCCTCGACCGTCGGGGCGGTCGCCGGGTACGGCGGCGGGGTCATCATCAAACCGGTGCTGGACGCGCTGGGGGTTATGCCGGTGTCGACCATCAGCTTCCTTTCGGGGTGCACGGTGCTTTCCATGTCGGCGGTGTCGCTGGTGAGAAGCCGGGGCAACGGGGTCCGGCTGCGGCTGCGGACGACGACCCCGCTCGCCGCCGGCGCGGCCGCCGGGGGGCTGATCGGCAAATACCTCTTTGAAATGGTCAAGACGGGGTCGGACGAAAATATGCTGGGGCTTACCCAGTCGTTCCTGCTGCTGCTGACGACGGTGGGGGTGTTTGTCTATACCCTCAAAAAAGACCGGCTCCCCTCTTACCGGCTGGAAAACCTGCCGGTCTGCCTGCTGGTGGGGCTGGCGCTGGGGGTCGTGTCGGCCTTCCTGGGGATCGGCGGCGGGCCGCTCAATGTGGCGCTGCTCTTTTTCTTCTTTTCGATGGACGCGAAAGAAGCGGCGAAGAACTCCATCTTCATCATCCTCTTTTCCCAGACGGCGAGTTTGCTGAGCGCGCTGGTCCAGGCAAACGTCCCGGAGTTCGCCTGGTACAACCTGCTTCTGATGATGGCGGGCGGCATCGGCGGGGCGCTTCTGGGCGGGGCATGGTCCAAACGGATGGACAACCGGGCGGTCGAAAAGCTGCTGATGGCGCTGATGCTGGTCATCATCGGCATCAACGTCTATAACGTCGTCCAGTACGCGGTCCCGGTGTTCGGCGGCTAAAGCGCGTTTGAAAACCCCTGTATTGCCGGATCATCCGCTGAAAAGAGGGGGATACCGGGACGAAAGGCGCAGGAATACGCCCGTATTGCAGTCTTTCGGACGCCGCAGACGCCTCTTTTCAGTAGAATGAGACAGGGATAAGGGATCTCATACACGCTCTAAACTTCCGCGCCGTTTTTCAGCACGGTATTCGGCTGCAGCCAGCCCTCGGGGGAGACGGTCCGGATATACTGGGCGTAGGGCATCCGGTTTTTAAAGGTGTAAGCCCATTCCCCGTCCTCATAGGAAAAACGGACCGACACCCAGCCGTCTCCGGCGTCGGCGACCTCCCCCTTCCCCTCGCCGACCGCGCTGCGGGTGTAAAAGGTGAAGCGTTCCGTCCCCTCCTCCGCCCACTCCCGGCGGGTGCCGCTGGAATCGGAAAGCATACTGTAAAGGGTGAGGCGGTTGTGGCTGGAGAGGAGGATGCGCTCCCCGTCCAGCGTCACGACCACCCGGGCGGTGGAGCCGAAGGTGTACTCCAGCGCCCGCTGGTAACGCTGGTAGCGGAAGTAGATGTGGCAGGTCAGGACGACAAACAGCACCCCCGCCGCCAGCAGGATAAAGGCGAGGGCAATAAAAATACGGCTGCCGGTATGGCGGGTCCTGGGTTTTTCGGGCATATCAAACATAGCGGAGCCTCCTTACTGTCTTTAGTGTAACATATTCCGCCCGCCCCCGCAAGCGCGGCTGCAAAATTCAGGGTATTTTTGAAGATCCACTGGCGGAAAACCGGCAATCATAAACCCCCGGGACGCGGCTTGACGGATAAAGGGTTTTGCGGTAGAATAGGGGTACGGAAAATACAGAAAGGAAGTGCCCATATGGCGTCTTATACCTACACCCCCCGGGGGACCTGCTCCCGGAAGATCGACTTTACGCTGGAAAACGGCATTGTAAAGGCCGTCCAGTTCACCGGCGGCTGCTCCGGCAACACCCAGGGGGTCGCGGCCCTCTGCATCGGCCGGCCGGCGGAAGAGGTCGTGAAGGCCATCAAGGGGATCCGCTGCGGGATGAAGCCCACCTCCTGCCCCGACCAGCTGGCGAACGCGCTGGAACAGGCGATCGAGGCGGAAAAGAAAAACGCGTGAGAAACGGAAAACGGCTGTCCTAAGCGGGCAGCCGTTTTTTGTATATAGGGATTATTCAAGGGCGTAGGCTTCCGCCGCCGGGGCGGCCGCTTCGGCGAGGGAGGCGTAACTGCCGCCCATCGCGGCGGCGCCGTCCAGAATCCGTTCGACCTCCGAAACGGGGACCCCCGCCGCCTGGTAATCGGCGGCCGTATGGCCGGAGAGCCAGTAGATCGAGTAGAGCTGGCCGTCGGAGGGGTTGTAGTAGGCCAGGTCGCCGCAGAAGGCTTCGTTGATCCGGGACTGGTCACCGGAGTAAAGAGCGTCCAACTGTTCGACAGTGTAATAATCACTGCTGGCTTCTACAATGTCCCGCGGAATGTCAAAATGCTGAAGAAATGCAGCAATATTCATATCCTCTTCCGGGCGGCCGTATGCGTCAACAGGCGTACACGCAGCATACCATTCATCAAATTCATCTTCCCCTACATACCGCATTAAATCAATATCAATCACATGATAATAAGGGATATGCTCCATGCAGGAATCATAAACAGGGCTTGTTTCGGTCACGCCGACATACTCGCCCTGCTCGGGCCATGCCGCTTCGGCCAGCTGGGCATATATCCCACCCATTTCATCGGCTTTCGTCAGGATTTTATCAATCTCGATGGTGGGCAAATCCGCTTCCCGATAATCTTCATAGGTGTGGCCGGAGAGCCAGTAGATCGAGTAGAGCTGGCCGTCGGAGGGGTTGTAGTAGGCCAAGTCGCCGCAGAAAGCCTCGTTGATCCGGGACTGGTCGCCGGAATAGATGGCGTCGATTTGCTCATCGGTGTAGCCGCACTGCGCAATGTATTCATCCTGCGTCATGCCCATATTTTCCAT
>CALXKG010000124.1 GCA_944388825.1 uncultured Clostridia bacterium
CGGTCGACACTTGTCCCGATCAAGGTATTTTTTCCGCCGTACATGCCGCCGGAAAAAATGTGATTTAATTTTTGTGCGTATCGAAAAGTCGACTTTCTATTTCTACAGGACTTTATCGACAAACTGACCGCTCTTCCGCCCGGAAGGGCGGTTTTTTTCTGCCCATTTCCTGTAAAGGGCGGTTTACAGAAGTTTACAAAAAGGTGACAGGCTGGTTTTTACCCGCATCTTACATTCCGGCCGGGAAATCCGGCGGGATGACGGAAATTTTACGGAAATACGGCGGCCATCTTGTGCGGACAGGCGGTAATATGCCGGCAGATTTTACCTTCCGGGCGGGGGAGAGGGGGAATGGCCGCCGCCGCAATTTTTAACCGCATTTTACCTTTCGTTGAAGCCGCCGTTAAACAGGGCGTCTATACTGGGAACCGTTGAAAGGAGTGCAGGTGAATCAGATGGAAAAGATCACACTGAAAGGCATCACCAAGGCCTACGGGAAGAACCCCCCCGTTATTGAAGATTTAAACCTCGGGATTGAAGAAGGCAGCTTCACCGTCCTTCTGGGGCCGTCCGGCTGCGGCAAGTCGACCGTCCTGCGGATGATCGCGGGGCTGGAAAAGACGACCGCCGGGGACGTCCTGATCGACGGCGTCAGCGTCCGGGACGTCGAGCCGGGCGACCGGAATATCGCGATGGTCTTCCAGAATTACGCCCTCTACCCGACCATGTCGGTCCGGGACAACATCGAGTTCGGGCTGAAAAACATGAAGGTCGGCAAGGATGAAAGAAACGCCCGGATCGCCGAAGTGGCGGAAATGGTCGGGCTGACCGAGTACCTCTCCCGCAAGCCGGCCAACCTCTCGGGCGGCCAGCGGCAGCGGGTCGCGCTGGCCCGGGCGATCGTCAAGAAGCCAGCGGTCTTCCTGATGGACGAGCCGCTCTCCAACCTGGACGCCAAGCTCCGCACCCAGATCCGCACCGACTTGATCGAGCTGCACCAGCGGCTGAAAACCACCTTCGTCTACGTCACCCACGACCAGGTGGAGGCGATGAGCATGGGCACCGACATCGTACTGATGGACCAGGGCCGGATCCAGCAGCAGGCGGCCCCGGCGGATATCTACGCCAAACCCGCCAATGTCTTTACCGCCCGGTTTATCGGCTCGCCGCCGATGAACATCGTCCCGGCGGAAGCCGCCCACGGCCAGACCCCCGATTTCGTCTCGAAGGTCGGCTTCCGCCCCGAGCGGGCCCGCCTTTTGCGGAAAGGGGAGGGGACGGCGGCGGATGAGATCCGGATCGACGGCTCGATGCTCGCCCGCGAGATGCTGGGCGACCAGATCCAGTACAAGATGGACACCGACGACGGCGTCGTCTTCGTCAAGGAATTCGCCACCGATATGCTGGATTACGGCAGCTACCAGATCGCCGTCAGGCTATCCGATATCGCCTGCTTTGATATGCAGGGGAAACTTGCCGGCTTCGGCCTGAAGAAGGAGTGAACGGCATGGAACAGACGAAAGTATCCGTTTCGCCGGCCCGGGAAAAGGCGCCCGCCCACCCGGCGATGAAACAGAAGAGTGCGCTGCGGCGGGTGTTCCTCACCCTGCGGCCCTACCTGATGATCGCCCCGGCGATGGCGGTCTTTATCCTCTTCCTCATTTACCCGATCGTCTACATGGTCTATTTGAGCTTCTTTGACTGGAACATGATCGGCGAGATGAAATTCATCGGCGTGCAGAACTACGCCGATATGTTTGCCGACTCCGACTTCTGGCAGGTGCTGGGCAACTCGGTCTACTACATGGTGATGGTGGTTATTTTGCAGATGGGCCTTTCGCTCCTGCTGGCAACCTATTTAAACCGGAACACCCGGGTCAACCAGATCCTCCAGACCATCGCCTTTACCCCCTATATCACCTCGATGGTGTCGGTCGCGTTTATCTGGATGTGGATGATGGATTCCGACTACGGCCTCCTCAACTATATCCTCGGCTTTTTCGGCGTCGAGCCGATCGGCTGGCTGTCCGACCCGGACGTTGCGATGAACGCGCTGGTGCTGGTCTCGGTCTGGAAGGGGCTTGGCTATAACACGATCATCATCATCTCGGCGATGCAGGCGGTGCCCGGCTACCTTTACGAGGCGGCGGCACTGGACAAGACCCCCCGCTGGAAGTCCTTCTTTAAGATCACCCTGCCGATGATCTCGCCCAGCGTCTTTTTCCTGGCGCTGATGAACATCATCTCCGCCCTCAAAGTCTTTGAGACGGTCAACATCATGACCAAGGGCGGCCCGATGAACGCGACCAACACGCTGGTGTACAACATCTACCAGTACGGCTTCCAGTACTTTGAAATCGGCTACGCCTCGACCCTCGGCGTCGCGCTGATGGTGGTCATCGGCATCTTTACGCTGATCTACTTCAAGGTGCTGAGCAGGAAAGTCTATTACAACAGCTGATTCGGAAAGGACGTTTGGACAGAATATGACCTCTACATTCCGCAAAAGCCCGATGCGCATGAAGCCGGTGAAGATTGCGGGCAGTATCGTCCGCTGGGTCTTCAATATCTTCATCGCCCTCATCTTCTTTATCCCCTTCTACTGGATGTTCATCACCTCGCTGAAGACGCTGGGCCAGACGCTGGCGATGCCGCCGACATTCTTTGTGGCGGAGCCCCAGTGGCAGAACTACCCGGAGGTGTTTACCAAGGTGGACGTCTGGGGACAGCTGAAAAACTCGCTGATCGTCACGGCGGGGACGCTGGTCTGCCAGTGCGTGACGGTTATCCCGGCGGCCTACGCCTTTGCCCGGTATGACTTCAAAGGTTCGAAGGTGCTCTTCGGGATCACCCTCGCGACGATGATGATCCCGGCGCAGCTCATCTTCCTGCCGGTCTACCTGATGTTCTCCAAATGGGGGATGATCAACACCTACTGGTCGCTGATCCTGCCCTCCGCCTCCAGCGCGTTCGCGATCTTCATGCTGCGGCAGACCTTTAAGCAGGTCTCGGAAGAGCTGCTGGAAGCGGCCAGGCTGGACAAGGCCGGGGAGCTGAAGATCATTACGAAGATCATGCTCCCGCTGGCCCGGCCGACCGTCGTCACGCTGGCGATGCTCACCTTCATCAGCGTCTGGAACGACTACTTCTGGCCGCTGGTCATGACCACCAAGGAGACGGTCCGCACCCTGCCGGTCGGCATCGCTTCCCTCCAGATGACCGAGTCGGGCATCAACTACAACATCATGATGGCGGGCAACGTCATCCTGGTTATCCCGGTCCTGATCGTCTTCGCGATCGCCCAGAAGCAGATCATCAAGGCGTTTACCTACACCGGCGTAAAATAACGGCAAAACCCGCCGAGAGGCGCGTGACAATAGAGTCAAAACAAGGAAAGAAGCCGGGGCCCCCCGGCAGGGCGTCCGGGAACCAAAGGGGACGCCTGCGAAAGAAAGGAAGTTTACCACCTATGAAGAAGAGAGTTTTATCGGCCGCCCTTGTGCTCGCGATGATGGCCTCCCTGGCCTCCTGCTCCGGCGGGGACAGCAGTTCCTCCAGCGCTTCGGAGGGTTCCGCCTCCGCTGCCCCTTCCAGCTCGGAAGCCGCTTCCGCCGAATCCGTTTCTGAAGAGAGCGCTTCCGCCTCTGCCGGCGGCGAGACGGTCGAGCTGACCTACTGGTATGCCTGGACCGATCAGATCCAGGAGTGCAACGAGAACCTGACCGCCCAGTTTAACGAAGGCCCCGGCGCCGAGCTGGGCATCCATGTCACCGCCGAATACCAGGGCTCCTATGACGACGTCCACCAGAAGCTCCAGGCCGCCTATGTCGCCGGCGATACCCCCGACGTCACCGTCATGGAGATCGGTTCGGTCGGCACCTTTGCCCGCAACGGCGTCCTGACCCCCATCGACGACTACATCGAGCGGGACGGGGTCGACATGAGCGACTTCTATTCCGGCCTGCTGGAAAACTGTGAGGTCGACGGCAGCTACTACGGCCTGCCCTACCTCCGCTCCACCCCGATCCTTTATATGAACACCACGATGCTGGAATCCGCCGGGCTCGACCCTGCCGGCCCCCAGAACTGGGATGAGCTGGCCGACTACTGCCGCACGATCTACGAGCAGACCGGCAAATACGGCCTGACGATGTACAGCTACGTCTGGACCTTTGAGGCGTTTATGATGCAGCAGGGCACCTCGGTCTTAAACGAGGACGAGACCGCCTGCAACATCGACTCGGAAGAGTGCCGCGAAGTCCTCCACTTCTTCCAGGACCTGGCCAACGAAGGGGTGATCCGCTGCATCGCCGGCGAGGATTCCTCCCGGATGGACGCCGACTACATGAACCAGAACGCGGCGATGTGGTTTAACTCCACCGCCAACCTGACCAATGCCATCGGCATCGGCGAGGAAAACGGCTTCGACGTCAACGTCTGCTATATGCCGGCCGCCGAGACCTACGGCGTCCCGACCGGCGGCTGCAACCTGATCATCCCCGCAAGCCTCGACGACACCCATAAGGACGCCGCCTGGGAGTTCGTCAAATGGATGACCGCCACCGACCAGTCGGC
>CALXKG010000125.1 GCA_944388825.1 uncultured Clostridia bacterium
TGACCCGCATCTCGTTGTCCATCGTCTCGTCGTAGACGACGCCCCAGAAGATGATCGCCTCTTCGTCGACCGCCTCCTGGATCATCTGGGAGACATGGTCGGCGTCCGAGAAGA
This sequence comes from uncultured Clostridia bacterium, assembly GCA_944388825.1. Classification (GTDB taxonomy): domain Bacteria; phylum Bacillota; class Clostridia; order Oscillospirales; family Ruminococcaceae; genus Faecivivens. The sequence continues at coordinate 115 of CALXKG010000125.1, forward strand.
GCATATCGGGGGAAGCGGTGATGTTGACGATGACCGCCTTCGCGCCGTCGATCGAGGTGTCCAGCAGCGGCGAGGAGATCGCCATCGAGGCGGCCTCTTCCGCCATATTCTCGCCCGCGGCGTAGCCCATGCCCATATGGGCGAGACCGGCGTTGCGGATGACGGTGCACAGGTCTTCAAAGTCGAGGTTGACGTAGCCGCTGGTGGAGATCAGGTTGGAGATGGAGGAGATGCCCTGTTTGAGGACGTTGTCCGCCTCTTCAAACGCCTGCTTCATGCTGGCCTTTTTGAGGTCGATGACCTCGCGGATCCGGTCGTTGGGGATGACGACGAGGGAATCGACCTGTTCCTTAAGCATCTCGATGCCCTGGAGGGCGTAGTTCATCCGCCTGCGGCCCTCGTAGCCGAAGGGCTTGGTGACGACGGCGATCGAAAGGATGCCCAGTTCCCGGGCGATCTGCGCGACGACGGGGGCAGCACCGGTGCCGGTGCCGCCGCCCATACCGGCGGTGATGAACAGGAGGTCGGTGCCTTTGAGGGCAGCCGCGATCTCCTCGCGGTTTTCCTCCGCGGCCTTCATCCCCATTTCGGGGTTGCCGCCCGCGCCGTGCCCCTGGGAGCTCTTGATGCCGATCTGGATGGTCAGATCCGCCTTCGAGGTGTTGAGCACCTGCTTATCGGTGTTGATGGCGATGAACTCGACCCCTTCGACCCCATCCTCAACCATCCGGTTGACCGCGTTGCCGCCTGCGCCGCCGACGCCGACGACCTTGATGACTGTGGTTTTCTCGTCTTCCGTTTCCAAAGTGAATTTCACGTTTGTTTCCTCCTATGGAAAAAGCGATGTTAGGCGCATCCTCCGTTATTGATTGTTCCAGTGCCGCCGCCCTATTTCCCAAAAGGCCGCGGGCCGGGATGGGCGTTTTCCGGCGGGGCGTCCCCGTCTGGGCATACGCACCCATACTCATAGATATAATGGTATCAGATTTGCCGCAAAAGTGCAAGGGCTTCCACGCAAAATTCATACCCGTGACAAAATTTTTCCGGATTTTTCCGGATTTATCGGCCTATTCGGCATAGCCGGCAGCCGCGGCGGGCGTTTCCGGGAAGGGTTTACCCGATACCCGGCACGCTGGGGGCCTGGGAACCGACGCCGGAGCCGGTGCTGCCGCCGGACGCCGCGTCCCCCGCGCCCGGCAGAGCGGAAGAAGAAGACTGCGCCGGGACGCTCTCCGCGGCCGGTTCCGAAGACGGGCCGGCCGGAGGGCCGGCGGGTTCGGCCGCGGGAACGGTCGTCCCGCCCGCCGGAGAAAGGGCGTCCGCCGCCGGGGCGGAAGACGCGGGGGCGGAGCCTGTCCCGCCCACCTCCGGCAGCTGCGGCAGCCGCATCCCGCCGGAGGTGGCGTAGTTTTCTTCGCTGGACTCCGGCGCGGAAGTCCCGTCCGTGACGGCCGTGCTTTCGCCGCCGGAAGCCGACCCATCCGCCTGCGCCGCGTCCCCTCCGGCAGACGTCCCGTCCGGGGTTTGGACGGTACCGGCCTCGGGCGGGGTCTCGGGCGCCTGCTGCGCGCCGAAGAGCGACTGCATCAGCGTCTCGGAATACGGGTCCTGCCAGCTCCACCCCAGCGTCCCGGCACCGGTCGGGAGAGTGCAGGCCGACTGGTTGTTGAAATAGGCCCGGTCGGCGTTGGTCAGGTCCAGAACCCCCGTCTCCTCGACGCCGATCGAACCCGCCCCATACAGGATGGTCGAGAGGGCCGCGATCTTGGCGTCCATATCCGAAAGCGGCCCCAGGTCGATCTCGATCCGGTTCTGGTAGAAAAGCCGGAGCGACAGCTCGTCCGACAGATCCATCGCCGACAGGTCGTGGATGCCGTACTTATCGGTGAGGGCGGTGACCGTCCGCCAGGTGGAGAAGGTCGCCTGCTGTTCCTCCGGCAGGTCGGTGAGATACTGCCCCGTTTCCAGCCCCGACGGGTCGGGGCCGACCAGCACCTGGGCGTCGACCAGCGGGGTCTGGGTCTGGCTGACCAGCCGGCCGGAGCCGGTAAACCCGTAGTAGACGCCGTTTACCAGGATCTGCATCGACGGGTCGCCGTCGGTGACGGTGATATCCAGGCTGTTCGGGAAACGGCGGGCGATCTCGACCGATTCGGCCCCGGTCAGCTGGGCGAGCGCCCGTTCTTCCAGCCGCCCGGTGTTCAGCCGGATGAGGTTGTCCCCGGTTTTGACGTCGACGGCGGCCAAAACCTGGTCGGTGGTGTACAGGCTGCTGCCGGATACATTGATGGCGGTGACGTTGAAAAAGACGGTCAGCGACAGGGTGACGCAGACGGCCGTCAGGATCATCCCCAGAAGGATGTAATAGATCAGATAGTTCCCGGCCCGGCGGCGGCGGCGCGCCTGCTGTACCCGGCCGATCTCGGCCCGGCGGGCGGCTTCCCGGCGGGCGGCGGTAAAGTCCCGGACGTTGCTGCCGGGGGCGGGGGGCGGGACATCCCGCCGCGGCGTCCCGCCCTCCGGCGCTTTCCCTCCGGCGTTTGTCCGGGTTTCGGTATTTTCTGGCAATCTTTTCACATCCTCTGCAAATCGGTCAATGGTGCGTCATCTGCGTCTCATACCCGCCCGATCTCGGCGCCAAGCTGAGACAAAGTCTCTTCCAGCCGCTCGTACCCCCGCTCGATATGGGCAAGGCCGTAGATATGGCTTTCCCCCTCCGCCGCAAGGGCGGCGGTGACAAGGGCCGCCCCGCCCCGGAGGTCGAGGGCCCGCAGGGTCCTGCCATACAGCCGCTCCACCCCGTCGATCGTCGCGGTACGCCCCGTACAGCGGACGTCCGCCCCCATCTCCCGCAGCTGGGAGAGATGTTTGAAGCGGCTGTCGAAAATGTTCTCGGTGATGACCGTCCGGCCCTCCGCCAGCGCCGCGGCGGCGGAGAGGACCGGCTGGACGTCGGTCGGGAAGCCGGGGAACGGGGCGGTATCCACCCGCCCGGGGGAACAGAGCCGGGGCGGGGCCTTCAGCCGCACCCGGTCGCGGTAGATCTTCAGCTCCGCCCCCATCTTTTTTAAGACCCCCAGCACCGCCGCCAGGTCGGATGGGGAAAAGCCTTCCGCCTCCAGCTCCCCGCCGGTGACGGCCGCGGCGCAGAAGAGCGTCGCCGCTTCGATCCGGTCGCCCATGACGGCAAAGCTGCATCCGGAAAGCGCCTTGACCCCGTCGATGTAAAGCACCGGGCCCCCCTCCCCGACGATCTCCGCCCCGCAGCGGCGGAGGAAACGGCAAAGGTCGGCGATCTCCGGCTCCCGGGCGGCCCCCCGCAGGACGGTGCGGCCTTTCGCCAGCACCGCCGCCATCAGGATGTTCTCGGTCGCGCCGACCGACGGGAACGGGAGGGTAATGTCCGCCCCGTGGAGGCCGTGGTGAAAAGCGTGCAGCTTCTCCCCTTTTTCCTCCACCGTCATCCCGAGGGCCCGAAGCCCCATCAGGTGCAGGTCGATCGGCCGCGCCCCCAGTTCGCACCCGCCCGGCAGGCAGAGGTATGCCTCCCCCGTCCGGGCGGCGACAGAGCCCAGAAAAACCGACGAAGAACGCATCTCCCGCACCAGCCGGTCGGGGATCCGGCTGCCGGTGAGGGAAGAGGGGTCGACGACCGCCTCGTCCTCCGACAGGGCGGTAACGCAGCCGAGGCTCTCCAAAATCCGCAGCGAGACGCCGGTATCCGACAGCCGCGGCACCCGGGCGAGGTGGACGGGGCCGCCGCAGAGCACCGACGCCGCCAACACCGGCAGGACGCTGTTTTTCGCGCCGTGCACCTTTACCTTCCCGGAAAGCGGCCTGCCGCCCCGGATGCGGAAACAGCGCTCGGCCGGTTCCCGCCGGACGCACCCCTCCGCCCGGCACCCCCGGCAGAGCCCCTCGCAGGGCGGGCGGGACGGCGCGCGTCCCTGGGAACCATATACCCCTTTTTTCTGCACCGCGCTCACTCCTCTCGATACCGCTACTATATGCGGGGAGAGGGGGAAACTTGACCGGAAAGGCGAAAACAAAATCCGGTTCTGACAGGCCGGACGGCAGGCGTTTTGCTTATTTTCCCCTTTCCGCCATCGTCCGCTGGATCGACGCGCCGATCCGGGCGCAGGTGTCGGTGACGGCGAGCTTGCGGGCGTTAGCCGAGAAGGCTTTGACCCGGCCGGGGTCGCGGGCGAGCTTTTCGACCTCGCCGATCAGCCACTCCTTCCGGTAATCCTTTTCCTCGACCACCAACGCCGCGCCGGCGTTTTGCAGCACCATCCCGTTGTAGTACTGGTGGTTTTCGGCGGCATAGGGGTAGGGGACCAGGATAGACGGCGCGCCGACCGCCTCCAGCTCGCTGATGGTGATCGCGCCGGCGCGGGAGATGACCAGGTCTGCGGCCGCCAGGTAGAGATGCATCTGGTCGATAAACTCCATCGCCCGGATGCGGGGGTATTTCGAAAGGTCCAGCCCCCGCTCCTTCAGCATCTTCGGGAACCGCTCCCGGCCGTTTTTGCCGTAGCCGTGGAAATGGTTGATCTCGCCTTTCCCGGCGTGCCAGGCCATCAGGTCGGCGGCCATCCTGTTGATCGCCGTCGCCCCCAGGCTGCCGCCGACCGAGACGATGGTAAAATGGTCGTCGATGCCGAGGGCTTTGCGGGCCGCGCCCTTGTCGATGCCGGTGAAGGCGTGGCGGACGGGGTTGCCGACCACCTCGAAATGTTTGCCGCCGGGGATGCGGGCCTGCGCCTCCGGGAAGGCCAGGAAGATGGTCTCGGCCATCGGGGCCAGCATCTTGGTCGTGACGCCGGGGAAGGCGTTCTGCTCGTGCAGGAAGACCGGGACGCCCATCTGCTCCGCCTTGCGGATGACCGGGCCGGAGACATAGCCGCCGGTGCCGATGGCCATATCCGGCCGGAAGTCCCGCACGATCTGCGCCGCCCGTCGCCCGGAAAGGGCGAGCCAGCAGGCCGCCTTGACGTTGTGGGCGATGTCCCAGGGGAGGAGGCTGCGGTAAAAACCGGCGATTTTAATATGGGCGACCGGATACCCCTGCTTCGGGATCATCGTGTCCTCCATATTCCCCGGCACCGCCGCAAACAGGAATTCCGAGCCGGGGTAGAGCTTTGCCAGCTCCCCGGCGATGGCGACCGCGGGGTTGATGTGGCCCCCGGTGCCGCCTCCAGCTAATAATATCCGCATAAACGATCACCTTTCTTACAGCTTGCCGGGCGGGAAACCCGCTTAAATATCGCGCGAGCTGATAATTTTGATCTTCGGCCTGCTCTCCCCGTCGGGGGCGCTGCCTTCCCCTTCCGCCTTCCGGCGGGAGATCGCCGGGCGGCAGTAGCGGGAGACGTTTAATACGATCCCGATCTGCGCCAGCTGCACCAGCGTCGCGCTGCCCCCCGCCGAGAAAAACGGCAGGGAGATGCCGGTCGTCGGCATCGCGTTGGAGACGACCGCGATGTTGAGCAGCGCCTGCACGCCAAACTCCAGAATGATGCCGATCACCAGCATCGAGCCGAACTTATCGGGCGCCCGCATCGCGATCGAAAAGCCGCTGGCGACAAAGAGGGCGAACAGCAGGATGATCATCAGCGCGCCCACCAGCCCCAGCTCCTCGCAGACGACCGCGAAGATAAAGTCGTTCTGGGGCTCCGAAAGCCAGAGGAACTTCTGGGTGGAATTGCCCAGCCCCACCCCGAACAGGCCGCCGCTGCCGATCGCGTAGAGCGACTGGACGATCTGCCAGGTGGAACCCTGGATATCGGAAAAGGGGTCGAGCCAGGCGTCGATCCGCGAACCGATATAGTCAAACCCTAAAAATTGCAGGATGACCAGACCGAGCAGCGCCACCGGGACCAGCAGCACCAGATAGTAGACCTTGGAGCCCGCGATAAACATCATACAGCCGCAGATCAGCACCATCAGCATCAGCCAGGACATATGCCGCTGGAACGCGACGACGCCGAAGGCCGGGATGATGAAGTAGAAGAACTCGGCGATACCTTTCTTAAAGGTATCCATCTGCCGGTAGTTGCGGGCAACGAGCGCCGCGCAGACGCAGATCAGTCCAAATTTGAGCATTTCCGACGGCTGGAAGGTAAAGACTTTAAAGTCGATCCAGCGGTTCGCGCCGCGCTCATCCCGGAAAAAGCAGGCAATCAGGGTCAAGACCAGACAGACGGCGTAAATCAGCCGGTGCAGCTTCTGATACAGCTGATAGGGAATATAAGATACGATAAACATCGTCACCAGGCCCAGCCCGACAAACAGCACCTGCCGCAGGACGATCGAAAGGCCGCTGTCGTTTTCGTTTAAAGAGGTCGCGTAGCTGGCCGAAAAGACCATGATCAGCCCGATGGTCATCAGCACGATGACCAGGAAAAAGAACGAGATGTCGATCCGCCCGGCTTTGCTGCGGCGCTTTAACTTGCTGGGCTTCCGGGCGAGGCTGGCGCGCATCCCCTTCTG
>CALXKG010000126.1 GCA_944388825.1 uncultured Clostridia bacterium
ATCAGCCGGTATTTTGACAAATCTTCCGGGAATCCAAGCCCGGAGCTTGTCTCGATCCGGATATCCTTCCCGGTGTATTTCCGCAGCCAGTTCGGGATTTTGACGGTGCCGATATCCTCGCACTGCCGGTGATGCGTGCATCCTTCGGCAATCAGCACGGTATTCCCGTCCAGCAGCCGGTCGATGGCCGCGACCCCTTCCACCGCCTGGGCCAGGAAGCCCTTATACCGGGCCATTAAAATCGAAAAAGAGGTCAGCGGGAGCTCTTTTGGCGTCACGGCGTCCACCTGCTTGAACGCCTGGCTGTCGGTGATGACGAGGGCGGGCGGTTCCTTCAGCGTTTTTAAGGTGTCGGCCAATTCGGTCTCCCGGGTGACCAGCGCCGACGCCCCCGCTTCGAGGATATCCCGGATGGCCTGCTGCTGCGGCAGGATCAGCCGTCCCTTTGGCGCCGAGGCGTCGATCGGGATGACCAGGACGGCCGTCTCCCCCGGCTGGATCACATCGCCCACCAGCCGGACGGACGGCCCGTCGGCGCGGACGAGGCTGCCGATCCGGTTTTTCAGTTCTTCGATCCCTTCGCCGGTTTTGGCGCTGACGGCGACCGCACCTTCGGGCGGTTCAACCGTTCCGGTAATATCCTGCTTATTGAACGCAATCAGGTAGGGGATGGATTTCTGCTGAAAGAGCCCGGCCATCTCCCGGTCGGCCTCTGACATCCCGACCGTCCCGTCGACCACAAGGACGGCGCAGTCAGCCCGGTTGAGGATCTGTTTGGTCCGCTTGACCCGCATCTCCCCCAGCGTGCCGGAATCGTCAAACCCGGGCGTGTCGATGATGACGACCGGCCCCAGCGGCAGCAGCTCCATCGACTTGGTGACCGGGTCGGTGGTCGTCCCCTTGACGTCGGAGACGACCGACATCTGCTGGCCGGTGACGGCGTTGACGACGCTGGATTTTCCGGCGTTGCGGGCCCCGAAAAAGCCGATGTGCAGCCGTTCGGCAGACGGCGCGGCGTTCAGTCCCATACGATTTTCCTCCTTTTTAGGCCAAAAGGGGCGGTATTTAAGCCGCCCCTTTGCGTTTCCCTGTATATATTTTACTCAGAACCGGAAATCCCGGATCCCTTCCTCAATTTTCTGCAAATGGTCGGCGCAGATCTCCCGTACCTTCTCCTTCGGGATGTTCCGGAGCTCGGCCTGGATCAGCGCCTCGCCGACCTTCTTCGTTTCCTCCGACGCGTAGTCCATCAGGTATTCCTTCAGGGTCATCAGCGCGTTCGGATGGCAGCAGTTCTGGATCTGCCCACTCTTGCACAGGCTCATGAACCGGTCGCCGGTGCGGCCTTCCCGGTAGCAGGCGGTACAGAAGGAGGGGATATACCCCATCTCCATCAGCCACCGGACGACCTCGTCCAGCGTCCGCTGGTCAGAGACGTCGAACTGTTCGGTATCGGTCGGGCGCTCCTCTTCGGCATACCCGCCGACCGAGGTGCGGGAGCCGCCGCTGATCTGGGAGACGCCGAGCCGGATGACCTTTTCCCGGACGGCCTGGTTCTCACGGGTGGAGATGATCATGCCGGTGTAGGGGACGGCGATCCGGATGAGGGCGCAGATCTTCGCGAAAATCTCGTCGCTGATGCCGTTGTCAAAGTCGTCGGGGTCGATGTCGTCCGCCCGTTTCAGACGGGGGACGCTGATGGTGTGGGGGCCGACCCCGTGGACGGCCTCCAGATGTTCGGCGTGCATCAAAAGCCCCGCGAACTCATATTTGTACATCTCCAGCCCGAACAGGACGCCGAGGCCCACGTCGTCGATGCCCCCTTCCATCGCCCGGTCCATCGCCTCGGTGTGGTAGGCGTAGTTGTGTTTCGGGCCGGTGGGGTGGAGGGTTTCATAGCTCTCCTTGTGGTAGGTCTCCTGGAAGAGGATATAGGTGCCGATACCGGCCTCTTTCAGCTTCCGGTAGTTTTCGACGGTGGTCGCCGCGATGTTGACGTTGACCCGGCGGATCGCGCCGTTTTTATGCTTGATCGAATAGATCGTCTTGATACATTCGAGGATGTACTCGATCGGGTTGTTGACCGGGTCCTCGCCCGCTTCGATCGCCAGCCGCTTGTGGCCCATGTCCTGGAGGGCGATGACCTCGTCCCGCACTTCCTCCTGGGTCAGTTTCTTGCGGGGGATGTGCTTGTTCTTTTGGTGGTAGGGGCAGTAGGTGCAGCCGTTGACGCAGTAGTTGGAGAGGTAGAGGGGGGCAAAGATGACGATCCGGTTGCCGTAGAACTTCTTTTTCAGTTCCTCGGCGAGGTCGTACATCACCTGGATCCGGCTTTCGTCCTCACAGGCCAGCAGCACCGACGCCTCCCGGTGGGAGAGCCCCTTGCACGCCCGTGCCTTTTCGATGATCGAGTCGATGAGCGGCAGGTTATCCTTGTTTTCCTCGGCGTAGCGGAGGGTGTCGAGGATCTCCTCGTGGCTGATAAACTCTTCGGCTTTCATGGATTTGGGGTTGTACATGGAAAACGCTTCCTTTCTTTTGGGTCAGAAATTCTTCCCCGGCAGATTTTGTTTTTTGTGCATGATCAGGTGCAGTTTTGGACAGCTGTTTATCTTTCGACCAGACTGTCCCCCCGGGCCACTGCGATCCCGTACCCGATCTGCCGCAGGTTCTCCCGCAGCAGCGCGATATTCTCGGCGGCTTCCGCCCCGGAACGGAGCTTGTTGTCGTAGAGCATATACTTGTCCCTGGCCGACGGCGGGGAGAGGTTTGGCATAATGACGTTTGCCCCGCATAAGATCCCTTCCTCCCGCCCGCCTTCCATCGCCGTCCCGAGGGCGGTGGTCGCCGGCAGCAGTACGCCGGGGTTCATCAGCCGGATGATCGAGAGCAGGTAAAGGGTCAGTTCGACCGTCCCGTCCGGCATATCCCGGAAGGGGGTATCCTTGTGGGCGAGGAAAGGCCCGATCCCGACCATGTGGGGCCGGAGCTTCCGGATCAGCCGCAGGTCGGCCACCAGGTCTTCGGTTTTCTGATAAGGCGACCCGACCATCATCCCGCAGCCCACCTGATACCCCAGCTCCCGCAGGGTAAAGAGGCACTGCACCCGGTTGTCAAAGGACATTTCCGGCGGGTGGAGCATCCCATAATGGGCCTTCCCGGCGGTCTCATGCCGCAGCAGGTACCGGTCGGCCCCGGCCTCCTTTAACCGCCGGTAGCTTTCCCGGCTCCGTTCGCCGCAGGAGAGGGTGATGGCGCAGTCGGGGAACCTTTTCCGGATTTTGCAGACGATGGGGCAGAGCCTTTCATCGGTGAAATAGGGGTCTTCCCCGCCCTGCAGGACAAAGGTCCGGAACCCCAGCCGATATCCCTCTTCACAGCAGGCGAGGATCTCGCTTTCCGATAGCCGGTAGCGCGCCGCTTTCCGGTTGCCTCGCCGGATGCCGCAGTAGAGGCAGTCGTTTTTACAGTAGTTGGTAAATTCGATCAGCCCCCGGATATACACCTGCCGCCCGTATTTTTCCCGGGCGAGCATCCCGGCCGCCTCTTTTAAGACGGCGCGGCTTTCCCCGTCCCGCCTTTCGATCAGGGCATAGAGCCCTTCGTCCGGCAGGTCGCCCGATGCCGCCAGCGCCCGCGCCAGTTTTGCCGCTTCGCTCATTTCCCTGCGTAGGCGGTTTTGGAGCTGACGCCCTCCAGCTTGCCGATCTTGCCCGACAGGGCGGAGATCATATCCTGCGGGGCGTCGACGGCGATGGAAATGATGCTCATATTTTTCTGGCGGTAAGGGATGCCCATCCGCCCGATGATACAGCCGCGGTACTCGTGCAGGATTTCGTTCAGCCGCTCGACCGCGTCCATATTTTCGACGACGATGCCGATGACGGCGATGCGGGTTTCCATATTTTGGCCTCCGTTCCGGGTTTTTGGGCGCGAAAAAGCCGCGTCCAAACGGCGGGCGCGGCAGGATGGGGCTATTTTGCCCCTTATCGTTGCGATTATGCCGAACCTTCCGCCGCAAACCCAATTTTGGTGTCAGGATACCTCTAAAAGATACCACAAAAGGGAGATCTTGTCAAGGATTTTTTGTTCATCTTTTCTTCCCCGGCGGGCGCCCGGGTTTTCCACATTTTCCTCCGGGCATTGTGGAAAACCCGCCGTTTTCCCGGGCCGCAGATTAAGAAAAGATAAAATTTTCCCATAACCATCCCGACCCCTTGCGGAAATTTTGTAAAGGCGATATAATGAACATGATATCCTGCCCTTTCTCTGTCCGGAGGACGGCAGGTGACAAAAAGGAAGTGCTGAACATTGCCACATAAAGATTTAAACGACCTTCTCTGGAGCGTCGATAGGACGGTGCGGGAAGTCCTCGATTCCCAGGAGCTGAAAAACCTGGGGGCCGAGATCAAAGACTCCTTTACCCGCGCCGGGGAGGACCTTCGGGACAGTTTTTCCGCCTCCCAGGGTCCCCGTCCCGGCCGTTATTCCCGGCGGCCGCCTGATTTCCGGCAGGCTCCGCCGCCCCCGCCGCCCGGCAGCGGCTGGACTTCCGGCGGCATGGCCGGCGGATCGCCCGGGAACCCTCCCGGGGGGCAGCCCCGCGGCAGCTGGAAAACCCCCGGCCGGCCGCAGATAAACTGGAACCGGGGCTGGCAGAACGCCCGGCAGACCTTTTCCCAGGGCTGGCAGAAAAGCTGGAACCAGCCCGTATCCGAAGGCCCCTACCGCGGCAGGGTAGTGGCCCGCGAACCCCGCTGGAAACGGGGCGGCGCGGCCGCGGCAGCTATTCTCGGCTGGATGGGGACGGCGTTCGGCGGCTTTATGCTGCTGGGCACCGGGCTGGCCGTGCTTTTGGACAACGTATATAACCTCGGCGCAATGATCGGCCTGATGATCGGCTTTACCGCCTTCACCGCCGCCTGCGCCTCGATCGGCGTCGCCGGGACGGTCAAGCTGTCCGGCAAAAACCGGATGCGGAAGATCTGGCTGGATGTAAAGGGCCGGGATTTCTGTAAATTAAGCGAGGTGGCCGGCCGGCTCAAGCTGGAGGAAAAGAAGGTGCTGCGGGCGGTCGAGAAGATGCTTGCCCTCCGCCTGCTGCCCCAGGGGCACCTGGACGAGACAAAGACCTGCCTGATGCTGACCGACGAGACCTACGCCCGTTACCTCGAGAGCCGGCAGGAGAAGGCCGAAGAGGAAAAGCGGGAACGGGAGGCGGCGGAAGACCCGCAGAAAGCGGCCCTCGCAAAGATGATGAAGGAGGGCAGCGGGTATATCCGCCGGATGCGGGAGATCAACAACGACCTGCCCGAGGAGGGGATCAGCGACAAGCTGGACTCCCTCGAGACAGTCTGCCAGCAGATCTTCGCCTATGTCGCCGACCACCCCGGGCGGCTCCCCGCCATCCGCAAGTTCATCTCCTACTACCTGCCGACGACGATGAAGCTGTGCGAGGCTTACTATAAGCTCGACCGCCAGAACACCGGCGCCGAAAGCGAACAGAAGACGATGGAGGAAATCCTTTCGGCCCTGGACAACATCGACCTTGCCTTCCATAACCTGCTGGACGACCTGATGGAGAACGAGTATCTGGACCTTTCGGCCGATATTTCGGTCCTCCAGTCGATGATGGCCCAGGAGGGGCTGATGGATGACTTCGACCTGGACGGGACTCCATCCGCCGCCCCGGATAAGGCCCCGCCGAAACCGGGAAAAGAGCCGGAGAGCTATGAGCCGGAGCTGCACATCTGATCATTCAATAAGATAAAAGGAGGCTGTCCCCATGAGCGACGCATTTGACAACATCTCCCTGACCCTCGACCTGCCGGAGGAAACCCCGGCCGCCCCCGCCGCCCCGGCGGTTGAAAAAAAGCCGGAGCCGGAAGTGCCGGAGGTCGTCCTGTCGGAAAAGGATAAAAAGATGATCCAGGACTTTGTCCCGAAGATCAATTTAAAAGACTCCAACATCGTCTCCAATTACGGCGCCGGCGCCCAGAAAAAGGTCGCCGACTTCTCCGACTCGATGCTGAGCAGCGTCAAAACCAAAGACCTGGGCGAGGTGGGCGAGATGCTGGCCGGCGTCGTCAAGGAACTGAAAAACTTTGAGGAAGAGGAGGAGCAGAAGGGCTTCCTCGGCTTTTTCAAGCGGCAGAGCAATAAGCTGGAGACGATGAAGATCCGTTACAACAAGGCGGAGGCCAACATCGACACGATCGTAAAAGCCCTCGAAGGCCACCAGATCCAGCTGATGAAGGATTCGGCGATGCTGGACAAGATGTACGAGATGAACCTCGCCTATTATAAGGAGCTCTGCCTTTATATCATGGCGGGCAAGGTAAAGCTGAAGCAGGTGAAGGAAGGGGAACTGAAAGAGCTGACCGAAAAGGCCCAGCGGACCGGCTCCGCCGAGGACGCCCAGGCCGCCAACGACCTTGCGAACCTCTGCAACCGTTTCGAGAAAAAGCTCCACGACCTCGACCTCACCCGGATGATCTCGATCCAGATGGGCCCCCAGATCCGGCTGATCCAGAACAACGACACCCTGATGGTCGATAAGATCCAGTCGACGCTGGTCAACACCATCCCCCTCTGGAAGTCCCAGATGGTCCTGGCCCTCGGCGTCACCCATTCCCAGCAGGCGGCCGCCGCCCAGCGGGGGGTCACCGACCTGACCAACCAGATGCTGCGCAAAAATGCCGAGACCCTTAAAATGGCGACCATTGAGACCGCCAAGGAATCGGAGCGGGGGATCGTCGATATCGAGACGCTGCGCGCCACCAACGAGAACCTCATCTCGACGCTGGACGAGGTCATGCGGATCCAGCAGGAGGGCCGCCAGAAGCGAGCGGAGGCGGAAGTCGAGCTGCGTAAGCTGGAAGGCGACCTTAAGCAGAAGCTCCTCTCCATCCGGCAGTAAGGATAAAGGGTTTTCAGCGGAATCTTTTCAAGCGTCCAGCCGGCGTCCCGAAGACCGGCCTTTCACGGCCGGTCTTATGCGTGTGAGGCGGGCATCTCACGCCGCGTTGGACATGGGATTGTCGAGGGGCTTTGCTCCTTGCTCGAAGTATTAAGAAAACAATACAACTTTTCAGAAGGCATGAACCCCGGCCTCCCTCCCCTAGGGAGGTGGCGCGGATGCGCCGGAAGGAGTGGGAAAAACAAGCGAAAGCTGTTTTTCTTTCAAACTATTTTGCTTATGTGGTTATACAGCAAAGCTGTCTAACCACACTCCTTCAGTCCGCTGCGCGGCCAAGTTCCCCGCTTCGCTCATCGGTTTTGTTTGCCAGCCGTACGGCATGGCTGGCATTTTCTCCTGCGGAGAAAATCACAAAACGCGACTCGGAGAGGGAGCCTTTGGGATGTGTGTCTATTTATTAAGCGGTTCTTGGAAAAAGCCGGGCAAGTCCCGGCTTTTTCCATACAAAAAACGCCCGCCGTGCATCTGCACGGCGGGCGTCCCTGCCCCGTGGGCAGGCTTCAGGAGGAAAAAGATGAGTCGTAAATCAGTCTTCCAGGATGCCGGTCGCGATCGAGTTGGGCGCGGCCGTCAGCTTGACCAGCTTCCCTCTGATGCGGATGTTGTAAGGCAGTTCCGCATCCGTCCGGTTGAGGACGACGACGGCGATCGACCCGTCGGGGTTGCGGACGGCGGTCGCCTCCAGCTTGTCGGTGTAGGAGGAAGAGCCGATCCGGACCGCACCCGGCTGGATATACTTGGAGAAGTGGCCGATATAATAGTAGCTGACCTTCTTTTCAAAGCCGCCCTTGCCGTCCAGCATGACCGGCGCGCCGCAGTAGTTGCCGACGTGGTTGGGGCCGCCCTGCTCGTCCAGGTAGAGGTTCCAGTCGATAAACCGGTTCATACCGGCGTTTAAGTTGCCGATCATATCGTGGGCATACCGCTGGCCGAAGGTGATCTCGCTCTGGCCGCCCATGACCGAATACTCGACGCACCCTTCGGTGAACATCAGCGTCTTTTCGGGGAACGCCTCGTGGGTCATTTTGACGGCGTCAAAGTGGTCGCCCGAATACCAGTGGAAGGCGATGCCGTCGACCATCGGCCGGGTGTCGGCGTCGAGGGTGTCGCAGGCGCGCTCAAAGATCCGTTCCTTGTTGTGATCCCAGATGTAGATGCCGACCTTGCCGACAAGCCCCGCTTTCTTCATCTCGGGGTAGAGGTGATCCCGCAGGAAGACCTTTTCCTCTTCGGCGGTCCACTGGCAGGAGTCCCACGGGGTGGCGGCGGCAGCCTCGTTCTGGATCGAGACCCATTTGACCGGGATGCCTTCTTCCAGGTACCCCAGGATGTATTTGACGATATATCTGGCCCAGTTGGGGTAGTATTCCGGCTTTAAATGGCCGCCCCAGGTGCGGGAGCCTTTGTCCGGATCGGCGGGGGCCGCCTTGCGGATCAGTTCCGGGGCGTTCGCGCCGATGACCACCCGCACCGGCGGGGTCTTCCAGGCCGCCGGGGGCGACCAGGGCGAGAGCAGCACCGAAATGGGCTTTTTGGAAGCGGCGATCGCGTCTTTGATTGCCGGGATGATGTATTTGCGGTCGCGTTCGAGGGAGAAGGTCGCGAGGTCGGGGTCGGCGACGACGTCCTCGACCGCCTGGTACATCCCCAGCGAGAAATCGCAGCTGTCGATGTGGGTGCGGATAAGGTTGGAGCCGATGCCGCCTTCGCCGTAGTAAGCGTCAACCGCCGCCTTGCGGTCCGCGTCGGACAGCTTGGAGAGGGCGTAGCCCGCCGCCTCGGTCATCGCGCCGCCAAAGCCTTCCACCTTCTGGTAGATCACCTGGGGGTAGAGGTTTAAGACCTGCATCTCCACCGGGCGGGGTTCGTCCGCCTCGCAGGTGACAGCCGGTTCCGATACCGTCTCGACGATCTTTTCGTCTTCCCAGAGGGTGGTGTAGAGTTTCATTTTCATAGGGGGTCACTCCTTGTCTTTCATTTATAAGGAAAAGGGGGATGCTCTTCCCGAGCCGGAAAAGGCTTATTCTCCCATTTTCGCCAGTTTCCCGATCGCTTCGCCCTCCAGCCGGTAGATGGTCCATTCGTCCATCGGCCTGGCCCCGAGGCTCTTGTAGAAATTGATCGACGGGGTGTTCCAGTCGAGGCAGACCCATTCAAACCGCCCGCAGCCTTCTTTTTCGGCGATCTGCGCCAGCGCCCGGATCAGGCTTTTGCCGATCCCCTTCCCCCGCATTTCGGGGTAGACGAACAGGTCTTCCAGATAAAGCCCTTTGCGGGCGGTCCAGGTGGAGTAGTTGTAAAAATACAGGGCCATACCGGCGGTTTTCCTGTCGTAATCGGCCATCAGCACCCTGGCCTCCCCCCGGTCAAAGACGGTGGATTCGATCCGCTCCGCTGTCGCGAAGCACTGCTCCGGCGCCTTTTCATAGAGGGCGAGGGCCTGGATGAGCTTTGCAATTTCTCCGGCATCCGATTTTTCAGCCCGCCGGATGATGAGCGGGCCCTTTTGCATGAGGATTTCCATGGATATCTCCTTTATGATGATTCTACCTTTATGATACCTTTTTTTGCCGGAAAAGTAAAGGGCTAAAAGTCAATTTTTGGCAGGTTTTTCTGTTTTTTCCCGCCTGCCCCGCTGCCTCTGCCTTGACAGCCCCGGGCGTAAATGCTATACTTTAAAGGATGAAAATGCTGACAAGCTGAAACTGGCCCGGTTTCCGGGTGTTTTTTGCAGGATAAAGGGAGGGCGCCATGAAGACGTTGCAGATCCGCCTGTCCGGCGGGCGGGGATATGAGATCCGGATCGGCCGGGGGCTGTTGGACCATTTGGGAGAGCTTCTGCGGGAGGTCTGGGACGGCGCGCGGGCGGCGGTCGTCACCGATTCCAACGTTGCGCCTCTGTATGCGGAGCGGGCGGAAGCGTCGCTGCGGCGGGCGGGCTTCCAGACCAAGCGGGTCGTCTTCCCGGCGGGGGAGAAGAGCAAAAACCTGCGTGGGCTGGAAACCGTCTACGACGGCCTGCTCTCCCCCGATCCCTTCCCCCTCACCCGGTCTGACCTGGTCGTCGCCCTGGGCGGCGGGGTGGTCGGGGATATGGCCGGGTTTGCCGCCGGCACGGTGCTGCGGGGGGTGCCCTACGTCCAGGTGCCGACGACCCTGCTGGCCCAGGTGGACTCGTCGGTCGGCGGCAAAGTTGCGGTCGATTTAAAGGAAGGGAAAAACCTCGCCGGCCTTTTTTACCAGCCAAGGCTGGTGCTGGTCGACCCCGATACCCTCGACACCCTCCCCGATCGGGTCTTTTTCGACGGGATGGGGGAGGTGGTCAAGTACGGCCTCATCCGCAGGCCCGCCCTCTGGCGGCTTTTGTCGGAAGTCTGCGGCCGGGCGGCCCTCGCCCCCTTTATGGAGGAGATCCTCTATACCTGCTGCGACTGCAAGCGGGAGATCGTCGAGCGGGACGAGCAGGACACCGGCGAACGGATGCTGTTAAACTTCGGTCACACCGTCGGCCACGCCTATGAAAAGCTGGGCGGATATGAAAAGTGGATGCACGGGGAGGCGGTCGCCTGCGGGATGTACGCCATCCTCCGGGTCGGCGAACAGCACGGGCTTACCCGCCCCGGCCTCGCGGCGGAGCTGCGGCGGCTTTTGACCCGTCAGGGGATGCCCTGGGACGCCGGGGACGTGCCGGAAGAGGCGCTGACCGAAACCCTCGCCTTCGACAAAAAGGGGAGCGGCTCCACCATCCGCCCGGTCTTTGTCCGCACCCCCGGCGACAGCTTTTACACCCCTCTCCCGCGGGAGACTTTCGCCCGCTGGGTGCTGGAAAAGGACGCTACCCCCGAGATGCAGCCCGCCCCCGCCGCCCTCCCGCCCTTCCGGAAGGCCGGCCGGGTGCGGCCGGGCGCGCTCCGTGGGGAGCTGACGGTCCCCGGTTCCAAGAGCGCCGGCCACCGGATGGTGATCGCGGCGGCGCTGGCGGATGGGGAGAGCAGCCTTGAAAACCTCACCCCCTCCAGGGATATCGCCGCGACCCTGCACGCCGTCCAGTCTTTCGGCGCCAGGATCCTTTCGCAGGATGGGGATACCGTGTCCCTCCGCGGCATCCGGGCGCTTCCGGACAGGATCCCGCTGATCGACTGCGGCGAGTCGGGTTCGACCCTGCGGTTCATGATCCCGGTGGCCCTTGCCCTGTCGGGCGGGAAACCGGTCTCCTTCACCGGCCACGGGCGGCTGATGGAGCGGCCGCTCCAGCCCTATTTTGACATCTTTGCGGAAAAAGGCGTTTCCTATGCGCTGCGGGACGGCGTCCTGACGGTCGAGGGGGCGCTGCCCCCCGGGGAATACCGTTTAAGCGGCAAGGTCAGCTCCCAGTTTGTCACCGGCCTGCTGCTTGCGCTCCCTCTCCTGCCGGAAGGGGAGAGCGCGATCGTCGTCACCGACGCCCTCGAGTCGAAGGGGTATGTGGACATGACCCTCTCCGCCCTGCGCCAGTTTGGCGTCGAAGCCGAGAACGTGGGCGGCAGCTATACCCGCTTCCGGGTCCCGGCGGGGCAGCGCTACCGCCCCGGCCGGTTTGCGGTCGAGGGGGACTATTCCCAGGCCGCTTTTTTCCTCGCCCATAACGCGGCGGCAGGGGAGGAAGCGGTCCGGCTGCGCGGCCTCTCCCCCGATTCGGTCCAGGGGGACAGGGCGGCGGCGGAAATCCTCGCCCGATACCGGCAGGCGGGCGATCTGACGGTCGACGCCTCCGGCGTCCCCGACCTCATTCCGGCGCTGGCGGCGGCGGCGGCCTTCCGCCCGTCCGGCAGGGTGACTTTTGCCAATGCCGGGCGGCTGCGGTTAAAAGAGAGCGACCGGATTTCCGCGGTCCGGCAGCTTTTATTGTCCCTCGGCGCGGAGGCGGAAGAAGGGGAGGATTTCCTCACCGTCGCCGGTACCGGCGGCCTGCCGGGCGGCGGGATCGCCGACTGCTTAAACGACCACCGGATCGCGATGAGCGGGGCGGTGGCGGCGGCCCTGTCGGAAAACGGGGCGGTCCTGCTGGGCACCGAATGTGTGGACAAGTCCTACCCCGCCTTCTGGGAGGACTTTAAAAAGCTCGGCGGCCGGTATCAGGAGATCGCCTTACAGAAATAACGGGGAGGAAATCGTATGCAGTTTCGCTATTCGGTATTCGGGGAGTCCCACGGCCCGGCGATCGGGGTCGTGCTGGAAAACCTCCCTTCCGGCATCCCGGTGGATATGGATTTTATTTTGTCCGAGATGGGCCGGCGGCGGGCCAAAAAGGGCGGCCTCTCCACCACCCGCATCGAGGCCGACCGGCCGGAGATCTTAAGCGGCGTCTTTGGCGGCTTTACGACCGGCACCCCCCTTGCCGCCGTCATCCAAAACGGCAACACCCACTCCTCCGACTACGACGAGATCAAAAGGCTGGCCCGCCCTTCCCACGCCGATTACACCGGCCGGGTGCGGTATCATGGCTTTAACGACTACCGGGGCGGCGGCCACTTTTCCGGGCGGCTGACGGCGGCGACCGTCTTTGCCGGGGCGGTGATGAAACTCTGGCTCCGGGGGCAGGGGATCGAGATCGGCAGCCATATCTTGCGGCTGGGCGGCATCTCCGACACCCCCTTCGACCTCGCCCATCCGCCGGTGGAAAAGTTCGCGGAAATCGCCGCCCGGACGCTGCCGGTCCTGTCGGAAGAGGCGGGGGAGAAGATGCAGGCGGCCATCTTAAAAGCCCGGGAGGATCTAACCTCGGTCGGCGGCATCCTGCAGGTCGCGGTCACCGGCCTGCCGGCCGGGGTCGGCTCGCCGGATAACAGCCTTGAGGGGATCCTTTCCCGCCACCTGTTCGCCGTCCCGGCGGTCAAGGGGGTCGAATTCGGCCTCGGCTTTGGCTTTGGGGACGCCTATGGCCATGAAGTCAACGACCAGATGCGGATGGAAGGCGGCAAGCCCGTCTCGGCCACCAACTATAACGGCGGCATTTTGGGCGGCATCAGCAGCGGGATGCCGGTCGTCTTCCAGGCGGCCGTCAAGCCCACCCCGTCGATCGCCCGGCCGCAGCAGACGGTCGATATGGACGCGCTGGAAGACGCTGCCCTGGTTATTAAAGGCCGCCACGACCCCTGCATCCTTTCCCGGGCGGCGGTCGTGCTGGAAGCGGCGGCGGCGCTGGCCGTTTCGGAAGCGCTGCTGAACCGGTAACGAGGACGTAAGAACCGGCGCTTAAGTTAAAATTACGAAGCAACGTGCGGCAATCAAAAGTTTAGGATCGCCCCCTTTTTAAAGGGGTCGCGAGCATCCAAGGAGCAGAGCTCCTTGGCGGGCGCCTGCTTTCCGTGCTTTCGAAGTTGTCCACAGCTGCCGTACTTTCCAGTGAAGTGTGCGCAGCACCCCAAAAATAATAAAACAATAACCCACCAAAAGAAGGTGCGCTATGGAACAAAAAAAGACCCGCGCCGCCTATTCCGGCGTGCCAGGGTGTTTTGCCGAAGAAGCGGCGGCCGGATATTTTTCCCGCCTTTCCCCGTCGGGGGACTGGGCGGACGTCTGCGGGATGGTCCCCTGCGGCTCCTTCCGCGCCGCGATGCAGGCGGTGGCGGAAGGGAAAGCCGACTGCGCGGTGCTGCCGGTCGAGAACAGCTCGACCGGGTCGGTGCTCGCCAACTACGACCTGCTAAACGAGTACGGCTTTTTCATCGTCGGGGAATACACCCTGGGGGTCAGGCAGTGCCTGATGGCCCCTGCGGGCGTCGGCTTTTCCGACATCACCGAGGTCTTCTCCCACGAGCAGGGCCTTTCCCAGTCGCGGGAGTTCCTCTCCCGCTACCCCTGGAAGCAGACGGCCGTCTACAATACCGCCTACGCCGCTCAGCTGGTGGCCGGGTCGGGGCGGCGGGACGCGGCGGCGATCGGCTCCCGCCGGGCGGCGGAGATTTACGGCCTTACCGTCCTCTCCCCCCGGGTCAACTTCAAGGACTTAAACGAGACCCGGTTCGTCATCCTGGCCCCGCGGGTACGCCACTCGCCCGACAACAACAAAGTCTCCCTGATGGTGACGCTGCCCCATGTGCCGGGGTCGCTCTGCCGCCTTTTATCGGTCTTTTCCCGGGAAGGCATCAACCTTTTAAAGATCGAGTCCCGTCCGGTGCCCCAGAAGAACTGGGAATACCTCTTTTTCATCGACTTTTCCGCCGAGACGATCGACGCCCGTATCCGGGAGATTTTGCAGGAGGTCGCCGACCTTTCCCAGACGGTGCGGGTGCTGGGCTACTACCGCAGGTTTGAAAGAACGGAGGAACAGGATGGATAACCGGAACATCGTGCTGATCGGCCTGTCCGGCTGCGGCAAGACGACCTTCGCCAGACGCCTGGGCGAGCGGTACCATATGCCGGTCTACGATATGGACGCCGAGATCGTCCGGGCGGCGGGCAAGCCGGTCGCGGAGATCTTCGCTTCCGAAGGGGAGGCGGGCTTCCGCGACCGGGAGACGGCGGCCGCCCGGTATGCCGGGAGCCTCACCCGGACGGTCATCTCGACCGGCGGCGGGGTGGTGCTGCGGGAGGAAAACATGGCGGCGCTCCGGCAAAATGCGGTCGTCGTCTTTTTGGACCGCGCGCCGGAGGACATCCTGGGGGAAGATCTATCCGACCGGCCGCTGGTGGCGGGCGACCAGCGGAAGATCTACCGGCTGCGGGCCGAACGCCTGCCCCTTTACACCCGCTACGCCGACCTGGTCGTCCGCAACCGGAAGACCAAGGACGGGACCGAGGCGGCGCTGGCCGAAGCGCTGGAAAAATTGATTAAAACGGAATAATTTGGCGCAAAATCCTTCTGCGGGCTGTTTGGGGAGTTCCCCGGCCGCGCGGGGGGATTTTATTTTTACCGCCGGATGGGGGAATGCCCCTCTGACCGGCAGCGGAAAAGGTGGTTTACATGAAAAAGCAGGAAGGCATCATCAGGCGGCAGATCGGCGAGCGGATCCGGCAGCGCCGCCGGGAACTGGGGCTGTCGGCCGAAGCGCTGGCCCGCCGCCTCGGGGTCAGCAAATCGACTGTCGGCCGGTATGAACAGATGGGCGTGTCCCCCGAGCGGACGGGGGTGCTGATCTCGCTGGCCGACGTGCTGGACGTCAGCTTCGACTGGCTGGCGGGCGGCGGCCCTTCCGAGGGGACGCGGTCGGTGACTGCCTATTCCCGTGAGCTGGAGGAACATATCCGCCGCGCGCTGACCCGCATCCGCCGGGCGGGACTGGAGCGGGAACAGGAAGAGGTGTTTATCGGGGCGCTGGGGTGCTTTATCGACTACTTCGGGGTGATGGCGGGGCATTACGGCAAGGCGGTGCGGGCGCTGGACGACCTGGAAAAGGACGCGGCGGTGCAGGCCCCCCTTTCCCGCTACCGGCTGGAGACGGACGACCTGGGCGGCGAGCTGTACCGGCGGGAAATGCTGGGGCCGGTCGAGCGGCTCAAGGAGATGGCCGACTGTATGCTCCATCTGTACGGCGACAGCGCTTCCCGGTATTATGCCGCCCTTTCCCGCGCCGCCGGCGGCGAGCGGCCGTTTGAGCCGGAAAAGGGCAGGGGTTCGGTGCGGCAGAAGGGCCGCAAATGGTACTACCGCTTTTATATGGCCGACGGCAGCGGGCGGATGGTCCAGCGGGAGTTTGCCGGCGGCGAGAGCCGGATGGAGACGGAAGCGATGCTGCGGCGGGCGATCAGCGATTATGAGCACGGCGGGATCCCTTCCAGCAGCGTGACACTGGGGAAACTTTTAGACCTCTGGATCGAAGATGAGCTGCGGGGGAGCAATAAGTCCAACGGCACCCTTTCCCTGTACCAGGGGGTTGTCAACCGGATCAAACAGCACCCGCTTGGCCGCCGCAGGCTCCGCTCGATCACGCCGGAAGACCTGCAGGGGTATATCGACTACCTCTGCGCCGCCGGGAAGGAGACGGGCGGCGGGCAGGGGCCGCTCAGCGTCGGGTATATCCGGGTCTACCAGGCGGTGCTGCAGAGCGCCTTCCGGTTCGCGGTTTTTCCGGGGAAGCTGCTGGCCTATAACCCGATGCAGTATGTCGCCCGCCGGGACAAGCCCGCCCAGACCGGCCTTTTCGCCGGGGAGGACAAGCGCCGGGAGACGATCACCCGGGAACAGTTTAAAGCCCTCTGCGACGCCCTGTCCGGCCATCCGGTCCTGCTGCCGGTGCAGATCGCCTACTATACCGGCTTACGGCTGGGGGAGGTCTGCGCCCTCACCTGGGAGGACGTCGACTTTGAAGGGCATATGCTGACGGTGCGGCGGAGTATGCGCTACAACGGCGCGACCCACCGGACCGAGCTGGGCGCCCCCAAACGGGCAAAGGTCCGCACCGTCGCTTTCGGGGAGACGCTGGAAAGGATCCTGCGGGCGGCCAGGGCGGCGGACGGGGAAGGCGCGCCCGGCCGCTGCCGCAGCTGCTATAAGGTCTTTACCGACAAGGGCCGCCGCCACTACGGGCTTTTTACGCTGGAGGCGGGGGAAACGCCGCTGGAAGGGTATATCCCGCTGGATTTTGTATGCAGGCGGGAGGACGGCGGCTTCATCGCCCCCGACCTGGTCGAAAAAACCTGCCGCAAGGTGGCCAGGGAGGTGCCGGAGCTTTCCCATTTCCATTTCCATATGCTCCGGCATACCTACACCAGCAACCTTTTGAGCAGCGGCGCGTCGCCCAAAGACGTACAGGAGCTGCTGGGCCACGCGGACGTGTCGACGACGATGAACGT
>CALXKG010000127.1 GCA_944388825.1 uncultured Clostridia bacterium
CCAGAGAGGACTTGAAGCTGCGGGGGGCCGGGGACTTTTTCGGCTACCGGCAGCACGGGATGCCATCGCTCGGGCTGGCGGACCTGCTGGAGGACACCGCCCTCTTCGCGCAGGCCCAGGCGGCGGCTGCGGAGATCTTGCAGGCCGACCCCGGGCTGCAAAAACCGGAACACGCGGTGTTAAAGAAGCAGATCGGCGAGATGGCGGCGGAAAGCGGGAAGAATTAAACTTCTTAAATGAAAAATGAAGATTGAAGAATGAAAAATGAAGAATGACGGATGGAAATGCTGCGCATTTCTCCATAAAAAATAAAACCGGGACGTTGCCCTGCTTTCAGGCGGCGCGGGGGTAAACCCTATGTGCGGCAGGAAAACCCGGTTTGCGCCCTCCGGAAGGCTTTACTGCATTTAAAAAATATAAAACCATCACCCACGAAAGGTTCTGATTTCATGTACCTGACAGGCAAAAAACACCTGCACTTTATCGGCATCGGCGGCAGCGGGATGTACCCGATGGCGCAGATCCTCCACCAGAAGGGATACTACATCACCGGTTCGGACGTGAACGAGACCGACACCCTCCAGAAAGTCCGGGAGATGGGCATCCCCGTCCATCTGGGCCAGCGGGCGGAGAATATCGAGGGGGCCGACCTGATCGTCTATTCGGCGGCGATCATGGCGGATAACCCGGAACTGGCGGCGGCGAGGGAAAGCGGCGTCCCGACCGTCGAGCGGAGCGTCATTTTAGGCGAGATCACCGGGCATTATTCCGATGCCCTCTGCGTCAGCGGCACCCACGGCAAGACCACCACCACCGCGATGCTGACCGAGATCCTCTTAGACGGCGGGTTCGACCCCACCTGCGTCATCGGCGGCAAGCTCCCGGCCATCGGCGGCAGCGGGCGGGCGGGGAAGACCGAGCATATGGTCTGCGAGAGCTGCGAGTTTGTCGACACCTTCTTAAAGCTCCATCCCGACGTCGCGGTCATTTTAAACATCGACGCCGACCACCTCGATTATTTCAAGACGATGGCAAACCTCATCCGCTCCTTCCACAAATTCGCCCGGATGGCCACCCGGTGCGTCATCGCCAACGGCGACGATCTGAACACCTGCGTAGCCGTCGCCGGGCTGGAAGATAAGCTCATCACCTTCGGCCTCAGCCCCAGTAACGATTATTACCCGGAAAATATCGCCCACCCGGGCGGGGTGCACACCGAGTTCGACCTGGTTTACCGCGGGAAGACGCTCGCCCATTTCCATATGCACGTCCCGGGCGACCACAATATCCTAAACGCCGTCGCGGCGTCGGCGGCGGCGATGGCGGCGGGCGCCACCCCGCAGCAGTGCGCCGACGGCATCGACCATTTCCACGGGGCTGGCCGGCGGTTTGAGGTGCTGGGGGAGATCGGCGGGGTCACGGTCGCCGACGACTACGGCCATCACCCGACCGAGATCGAGGCGACCCTGAAGGCCGCCCGGGCGCTGCCCTTCAAGCGGGTCTGGGCGGTGCATCAGCCGTTTACCTATTCCCGCACCAGAATGCTGATGGACGACTTCGCCCGGGTGCTTTCCCACGCCGACCGGGTCGTCCTTTCCGAGATCATGGGCAGCCGGGAAAAGAACACCGACGGGGTCTACGCCTCCCAGCTGGCCGAGAAGATCCCCGGGTGCGTCTGGTTCCCGGCCTTCCCCGAGATCGCCGGGTATGTCGCGCAGCATGCAGAGCCGGGAGACCTGGTGCTGACGCTGGGGTGCGGGGACGTCAACAAGTGCGCCCATATGATCCTGCGGCGGCTGAAGGAACGGTTTGGGGCATGATATAAAGCCCCCTGTACAAAAACGCCCTTTCCAAACCGGAAAGGGCGTTTTTGCCGTTTATTTATGCTGCATCGCCAGCCACTGGAAAATGGTGACCGGCTTTCCGTCCACCGTCACTTCGCTGCCGTCGAAATCGAGGCGGCAGTCGTCGTTCAGGGTATAGATCCAGCTGCCGTGCCCGAAATATTCGTAGGGGGAACCGTCCGGGTTATGGAACATCCCGGTCTGGTCGAGCACCCGGTCAAAGTAGGAGAAGTGGACGTTCTCCGCCCCGGCCGCCTTCAGCCGCCGGTAGGTCGGGATGGCGGTTTCGGCGGGCGGGACGATCATGTCGGACGCCGCGTGGGTGAACCAGATGGGCAGGTGGGCGATCTTCTGGATATCGCCGTCCGAGATCGTCTCGTCATAAAGCGCCTCGCAGATGGGGTAGGCCGCCGCGAAGAAGTCGGGGTAGTCGATGACCATCCGCATGGTCATAAACCCGCCATTGGAGCAGCCGCCGATGTAGATCCTGTCCCGGTCGATCTCGGGATGGGCGTCTAAAAACTCGTCGATCGTCGCCTTTAACCGGGAAACGTACATCGACTTGCCTTCCCGGTGGTACTGGCCGCTGCCGTCGTCCATCCACATGGTCGGGCACTGGGGCGCGAAGAGGTAGGCCCCGCCGAAATACCCCTGGATCCTGGGGGAGGAAATGTTGATGACCTTGTTGCCCAGCACCGCGATATAGGGGTCCCAGCCGCCTTCGCCGGCGCCGTGCAGCCAGATGACGACCGGCGGCTTTTC
>CALXKG010000128.1 GCA_944388825.1 uncultured Clostridia bacterium
GTTTACATTCCCGCCGCAGTCGGGCGCGCCCTCCATCGCGCCGTAAAAGAGCGCGTCCAGCACCTGCGGCAGCGTGCAGGCAAAGCCCATCGCCTGGGCGAACCCCTGCAGCATCCCCGCCCAGGCGTCGATATCGGAGGTGCAGTTGTTGCAGTGGACCATCGCCACCGGCCGCCCGTCCGGGGTCGTGACCAGGTCGATCTCGGGATAGACCTTCGAGAGCGGCTTTTCCAGCACCACCATCGAGAAGATGCTGGTCCCCGCCGAGACGTTGCCGGTGCGCGGGCCGACCGCGTTGGTTGCGGCCATGCCGGTGCCGGCGTCCCCTTCGGGCGGGCAGAGGGGGATGCCGGGGGCCAGGTCCCCTTCCGGGTCTAGCAGCTGCGCGCCCTTTTCGGTCAGCGTCCCGGCGTCCGCCCCGGCGGGCAGCACTTCCGGCAGGATCTCCCGCAGCTTCCAGGGGTACCCTTTATCCGCCGCCAGCCGGTCGAACTTTTCCAGCATCCCGGCGTCGTAATCGCCCGTCCCGCTGTCGATCGGGAACATCCCGGACGCTTCCCCGACCCCCAGCACCTTTTTCCCGGTGAGGCTCCAGTGGACGTACCCCGCCAGCGTCGTCAGGCAGGCGATGTCCTTTACATGGCACTCGCCGTTTAATGCCGCCTGCCAGAGGTGGGCGACGCTCCAGCGCTGGGGGATGTTGAACCGGAAGAGGGCGGTCAGTTCCCGCGCCGCCTGTTCGGTGGTGGTGTTGCGCCAGGTGCGGAAGGGGGCCCGCTGCCGCCCGTCCCGGTCAAACGGCAGGTAGCCGTGCATCATCGCCGACACGCCCAGGGCCGAGAGGCGGGAGAGGGTGACGCCGTACTTTTCCCTTACCTCTTTTTTCAGCTTGCGGTAGCTGTCCTGCACCCCCGCCCAGACGTCGTCCAGGTGGTAGGTCCAGACCCCGTCTTCCAGCCGGTTTTCCCAGGTGTGGCTGCCGGAAGCGAGGGGGGAGAAGCCGGGGCCGATCAGGACGGCCTTGATGCGGGTGGAGCCCAGTTCCAGCCCCAGGGCGGTGTTCCCGTCCCGGATGGCGATAGCCTCTTTTGTCAGCATAGCGATACTCCTTTCATATTGTGCACGCGCACATATTCCGATGGCAAAACGGTGCAGGGGGTTCCTGCACCGTTTTAAACAGATGGGAAGGACGATTATTCGTCGTCCGCCGCGTTCAGGGTAGCGCGGATCGAGAGGGAGACTTTCTTCTTCTCGTAGTCGATGTCGATGATCATCGCGTCGACCACATCGCCGACAGCCAGCTTGTCCGAGACCTTCGCGATCCGTTCGTTGGCGATCTGGCTGATGTGGATCAGGCCGTCGACGCCGGGGATGATCTGCGCAAACGCGCCGAAGGTGGTGATCGAAACGATCTTGACCGGGCAGATGGTGTTGACCGGGTAATCGCGCTTGAAGATTTCCCAGGGGTTATCCTCTTCCTTCTTGTAGCCCAGGGAGATCTTCTTCTTGTCGTAGTCGATGTCCTTGATGTAGACTTCGACGGTATCGCCCACATGGACGACCTCTTCGGGGCTCTTGATGCGGGTCCAGGAGAGCTCGGTGATGTGGATCATCCCGTCTACGCCGCCCAGGTCGACAAACGCGCCGTAAGAGGTGATGGACTTGACCTCGCCGGTGTAGACTTTGCCGATCTCGACATTTGCCCAGAACTCTTCCTGTTTGGCCTTGCGGGCTTCCTGGAGGACGGCCTTGACCGAGCCGACCGCGCGGCGGCGGCGGTCGTTGACCTCGATGACCTTAAACTGGACTTCCTTGTTCAGCAGGACGGAGAGGTCCTCCATCCGGCGGTCGGAAGCGAGGGAAGCGGGGACAAAGACCTTGAGGCCGTTGAAGTTGACCAGGATACCGCCCTTGATGACGTCGGTGACGGTGCCGGTCAGGACGGCGCCCTCTTCGTAGGCTTTGCAGACGGCGTTGTAGTTGGCCTCCGCGTCCAGGCGTTTCTTGGACAGGGTGACAACGCCTTCCTGATCGTTGACCTTGACGACGACGAGGTCGATCTCATCGCCGACATGGAAGCTCTCAGGGGTCAGCTCGCCGTGTTCGGACAGTTCAGAAGCAGGAACGATGCCGGTCTGTTTGGCGCCGACATCTACGTGGATCTCGTTAGGCGTAATATTGGAGACGATGCCCTTTACCCTTTTCCCGTTATATAATTTTTCAGTCTGCGACTGTTCGAAGAGCTCCGCAAACGAAAGCTCTTCTTCCTGATTTTCCAGAATTTCACTCATGGTTGTTAAAACCTCCTTGATTATATCAGCCGGGGTAGAAGCACCGGCAGTAACGCCAATATTATTATGGCGTAAAATCTGACTTTTGTCAAGTTCTGATTTCGATTCCACGGCCGCTGTTTCGCAGTTTTTGGCACATATTTCGTAAAGTTTTTGTGTATTGGAGCTTTCGCGGCCGCCGATGACGATCATCAGGTCAGATTTTTCGGACAGTAAAGCGGCTTCCTGCTGCCGCTTATACGTCGCATTACATATTGTATCAAACTTTTCGGCGTTTGTATAGCCGTTTTCGATAATTTCCTGTAAATTTTTCCATAAAGGGACGCTGAAGGTGGTCTGCTGGACGACGGCGGCGGGTTTCCCCGTCTTTTTGAGGGCTTCCAGGATGGGTTTCAGCTCCTTTTCATCCCGGAAGACGTGGACCTCGCCCTTTGCGTGCCCGACGATCCCCTGTACTTCCGGGTGTCCGGGGTCGCCGGCCACCAGCAGCACCTTCCCGGCCCCGGTCGCCTCCCTGGCGATCCGGTGGATGCGGGCGACGTTGGGGCAGGTGCAGTCGGCGACCTGCCGCCCACTGAGCGCCGCGTACACGTCCGCCCCGACCCCGTGGGAGCGGATGATGACCGTCTGCCCTTCTTTTGTCTCTTCGGGGCTGTCCACGCTCGGCACCCCCAGGGCGGAGAGCCGGGAGACGATCTGGGGGTTGTGGATGATCGGCCCCAGCGTCACCGCGTCCGCCCCCGACGCGGCCACCTCGAAGGCCTTTTCGACCGCCCGGCGGACGCCGTAGCAGAACCCGGCGGTCCGGGCAAGGGTGATCTTAGCCATCGGTTTCCTCCATCAGGCCGGCCAGCGTGCGGGTAAGCAGCTTGTTCGCCGCCCGGATCTGGGAGGGGGAGCGGCCGTTTAACCCCAGCTCCTCATGGGAGATAAATTTCCCGTACCGGATGGTGACGGGGGTGCGCAGGATTTTTTTCGTCCCCTTTTGGATGATGCAGGGCTGCATCCCCCCGCCCGTCTCGGCCGCGA
Source organism: uncultured Clostridia bacterium (assembly GCA_944388825.1). Classification (GTDB taxonomy): domain Bacteria; phylum Bacillota; class Clostridia; order Oscillospirales; family Ruminococcaceae; genus Faecivivens. The sequence goes on from CALXKG010000128.1 coordinate 3,321, forward strand.
TGACGACGGCGCCGGATTTGAGCTTCTGCAGCTTCCCGTCGGGGCTCCGGTGCCCTTCGGGGAAGATCGCGACGACCTTCCCCGCCTTCACCAGCCCGACCGCCTTTTCGACGGCGGCGGTGTCCCCTTTGCCGCGGCTGACGGGGAAGGCCCCCAGCCCGCGGATGATGAGGGAGACAAAGGGGTTGCGGAACAGCTCCTCCTTCGCCATGAAAAAGCATTGGGGCTTGACCTTGACGGCGATGAAGATCGGGTCGAAGTTGGAGATATGGTTGGAGACGAGGATAAACCCCTTGTCCCGCGGCACGTTTTCCAGTCCCTCGAACCGGGGCTTGTAGAGGATCAGCAGGACGATATAGACGACCGCCCGCGCAATATAGTAAAACATTTTCACCCCTCCTGTCCGCACCGGGCGAGGACGATCGCTTTGACCGCCTCTTCCGACTCTGCAAGCGTCATCTCCGAAGTGTCCAGCTCCACCGCGTCCGCCGCCTGTTTAAGCGGCGCGGCCGCCCGGTGGGAGTCGTCGTAGTCCCGCTTGACGACATCCTGCAAAACAGTCTCGAAGCTGGTCTCGATCCCTTTTTCGATATACTCCTTATACCGCCGTTCCGCCCGCTTTTCCGCCGAGGCGGTGAGGAAGATTTTGACCTGCGCATCCGGCAGGACGACGGTGCCGATATCCCGCCCGTCCATCAGGACGTTGTGCTCCCGCGCCAGCGCCCGCTGTGTCTCCAGCAGGAAGGCCCGGACTTCCGGATGGGCGGAGACGGCGGAGGAAGCCCTTGAGACTTCCGGCGTCCGGATGGCTTCCGAGACGTCTTCCCCGTTTAAGAAGACCCGCTGCACCCCCTCCACATGCCGGAGGGAAAGGGTAAGCCCCGGCAGCAGGGCCTTGACCTTTTCCCGGTCGTGGGGGTCGGCCCCGCTGCGGAGGGCGTACAGCCCGACCGACCGGTAGAGGGCGCCGGTGTCGATGTAGAGGTAGCCGAGGGCGTTTGCCACGGCCCGCGCGATGGTGCTTTTGCCGGCGCCGGACGGGCCGTCGATGGCGACTGCGATCATAAGGACACAACCTTTCATGGAATAAATGAAAAATGAAGAATGAAAAATGATGGTATCGCTTCGCGATGACCCTGTTTTCAGCGGTTAAACCGGCTGGCCGAAACGCCGGGTCCGGCGCTGCCGCCCAAATCATGAAAAAACGTGCGGCATCATAAGTTTCGGATCCGGCCCGTTTTCCGTGCTTCCCGATGCGGCGGATGACCGTTTTTAGTAGAATCAGACAGGATTAGAGCGTTTTCAGACACACCCTAGAGCGGCCGCAGCCGGGGGTATTCGTTTATCCGCGCCGGTTCCGGGCAGCAAAGCCCGAACAGCCGGGTGGCGTTCAACTCCACCTGCGCGATCTCCGGGAAATCCCGCCGGATGTCCGCCATCGAGGCGTAGAGGGGGAGGGAGCCGTTTTGCCCGATCTCCCGGAGCAGCTGCTGCCCCGTCCCTTTCCGGCAGGCCAGCACCCGGATATAGGGCGGGAGCCCCGCGGTGAGCGCCTTCCGGTTGTCCAGCATCAGGTTCCACAGGATCCGCCGCAGCCGGGAAAGGGTATACCGTTTGGTCTTGACCAGTTCCAGCAGCCCGGATATGGACGCCGCCTCTTCCGCCGCCTTTCGGAAACGGTTCTCCAGCCCCTCTGCGACGTCGGGGATCTCCCGCAGCGCCTCCGGGGAGCTGGACAGGAGCTTGTAGAGCGCCGCCCGCCCCATCCGTTCGGGATCGGTCCCGGCTTTGCCTTCCCGGACGGCGTCCGCAAAGAGCGGGTATACTTCCGCCGGGATATAGCGCGCCCAGCCTTCCCCCTCCGCCAGCAGACGCCGGATGGCCGACGCGGACGCGGTATCCCCTTCGGGGGATGGGCTGTCGTGCCCCGCCCCCAGCCGCCGGACGGTGAAAAAATGGAGCCCGGTTTTCTGGGCCTGCATCGCTTTCAGGTACTCCAGCGCCAGGATGTTGTTCGGCTCCCGCAGCAGGGCGGCCGCCTCCGGCCCCGCAAGCCGCGCCGCCGCCTTTTGCCGGGCGGCGGCATAGGTCATCCCCTCCGACAGGAAGGCGGGGAGGAGGGGGCTTTGCTCCGCCTGCGGCAGCAGCGCCGCCGCCCGTTGGAGCGCCGGCGCGTCCCCCGACTCGCTCCCGCAGGAGAGGGCGTCCACCACCCCCGTCCCTGCCAGGACCGCCACCGCCCCGGCGGCGAAACGCTCGGCCGGCGCCGACGCCCAGACGGCCGGCAGCTCGAGCACCAGGTCGGCCCCCATCCGGACGGCGGCTTCCGCCCGCGCCCATTTGGGGAAGGCGGCGGGACCGCCCCGCTGGACCGCGTGGCCGCTCATGACGGCGATCACCCGGTCAAACTGTTTTTTTGTCTCCCGCAGCTGGTACAGGTGCCCCCGGTGGAAGGGGTTGTATTCGGCGACGATGCCGGCAGTGGGCAAATCGGGCCCTCCTTTCGGTTTCCGGGGCGAAAAACGGCAATTTCCCCAGATATTCCCGGGGCGGCACCGCCCTTCGCTATGGAAATTCACAAATTCCCGCGAAATGCTTGAAATTTAACGCTGTATATACTAATATATAGGTATAAGCGCCCAAAGTCAAGAGCAACACGGACATTTGGGACAGATGCCCGGCTTTTTTCTTTTTGCAGCCGGGGCGGTTAATAGAAAGGAATGGTATCATCGTATGAAAATCCTGGTTATCAACGCGGGCAGCTCCTCTTTGAAATATCAGCTGATCAACATGGATAACGACGAGGTCATGGCCAAGGGCAACTGTGAGCGGATCGGCATCGACGGCCGGATCACCCACAAGACGGCTTCCGGCTATTCGGTCACCGAGGACTGCGCCTTCCCGACCCACACCGAGGCGTTCGAGGCGGTCGTCGCCAAGCTGACCGAGGGCGAGGGCAAGGTCGTCTCCGACATTTCCGAGATCGCCGCCGTCGGCCACCGGATCGTCCAGGGCGGCGCGATCTTCAGCCAGTCGGTCCTGGTCACCGATAAAGTTATCGACCAGATCGAGGGCCTGGCCCCCCTGGCCCCCGTCCACAACCTGGGCGCCGCCCGGGCGCTGCGCGCCTGCCGCGAGGTCTTCGGCCCTGGCGTCCCGATGGTCACCGTTTTCGACACCGCCTTCCACAAGACGATGCCCCCCAAAGCGTATATGTACGGCCTGCGGTATGAGGACTATGAGCAGTACTCGATCCGCAAATACGGCTTCCACGGCACCTCCCACCGGTTTGTATCGGCCGACTTCGCCCGCCGGATCGGCAAACCGCTTTCTGAACTGAAGCTGGTCACCTGCCACCTCGGCAACGGCTCCTCCATCACCGCGATCGACTGCGGCAAATCGGTCGACACGACGATGGGCTTTACCCCCCTCGACGGCGTCATCATGGGCACCCGCTGCGGCGCGATCGACCCCTCCGCCGTCCTGTTCCTGATGCAGCAGACCGGCATGGACGCGGCGGAAATGTCCGAATACCTCAATAAGAAGTGCGGCTTCCTGGGCCTCTCCGGCAGGAGCTCCGACAACCGCGACATCGAAGCGGGGATGAAGGAAGGGGACGCCCGCTGCGAGCTGGTCACCGATATGCTCGCTTACCAGATCAAGAAGCAGATCGGCGCCTACGCCGCCGCGATGAACGGGCTGGACGCGGTCGTCTTCACCGGCGGCATCGGCGAGAACGCGATCTCGATCCGCGGCCGCGCCTGCGAAGGGCTGGACAATATCCTCGGCCTTAAGGTCGACCCCGCGCTGAACGAAAAGCTCAACCACGGCGAGGGCCGCATCTCCGCCCCCGACTCCAAGGTCGAGGTCTGGATCGTCCCCACCAACGAGGAACTGCTGATCGCGATGGATACGATGGAGATCGTCTCCGGCATGGAAAAATAATATTCTGGAAACGGCAAAGCCGGCGCAGATGTCTGCGCCGGCTTTGCCATATTTTGGAAGTGGGATCGGAAACAATAACGGATTAAAATTTAATCAAATTAACATCTTGACTTTGTTCGAATGAAATGTTATTATTCAGATAGAACATATATTGAGAAGAGGTGCTCCTTATGACGCGATGGATCCCTTCGAAAACCGTCCGGCTTCTGGCCGCCAAGACCGACCCGCAGGACGGCGGATTCTGGCTGCCGCTTTGGATGCACGCGATGGACACCGGCTGGACTCTCCAGTTCCTTGCGCTTTACCGGCTTCCGGAGGCAGTGCGCCGGTACCTCTGTCCGGATGAGCAGCTGCTGATACGGACCCTCCGTTTCCTGGGATTCCTGCACGATACCGGCAAGGCGACCGCCCTTTTTCAAAGCAGGATCTTACATCGCCTGCCGGATATCCGGCAGCAGCTTTCCCGCTTATTGCCGGTGCCGGATTCGTTTGAAAACCCGGGCGGGACGTCCCATGCCCGCGCCAGTGAGGCGATCCTTCTGTCTTTCGGCTGCCCGGGAGGCGTCGCGTCGGTTGCAGGCGCCCACCACGGCTGGCCGCAGGAAGACAGGTTTCAGGACTCCATTGTGGATAATATGGACAATTATCCGGATAATTACTGGGGGTCAGACGGAGGGGAACGCGGTTGGCGGGCCTGCTGGCAGGAGATGCTGGACGGGGCGCTTGCTTTTTCGGGCTTCTCCGGTATGGAAGAGCTGCCGGCCCTGTCCAAACAGCAGCAGGTTCTGCTGTGCGGGCTGCTGGTGATGGCCGACTGGATCGCCAGCAACACCCGGTATTTCCCGTTGATCCCGGTGGACACGGTTGGCAGCCCATCCCTGTACCCGGCCCGCGCGGAAGCAGCCTGGCGGGAACTGGATCTGCCAGGCCCCTGGGAGAGCGGGTACATGAACCTGGATGCGGAGGCCTTTACCGGGCAGTTCGGCTTCCCGCCCAATCTTATCCAGCAGGCGGTGCTGGACACCGTTTCCCGTGCCGCTTCCCCCGGCCTTCTGATTCTGGAAGGGCAGATGGGGTGCGGCAAAACGGAAGCGTCCCTGGCGGCAAGCGAGGTTTTGAGCGCCCGTTTTGGCTTTGGCGGGCTCTACTTTGGCCTGCCGACCCAGGCGACCGCCAACGGGATTTTTGGACGCCTGCTCCGCTGGGCGGAAAACCAGTCGGAGGACGCCGCCCATGCCATCCGCCTGGCCCACGGGATGGCAAACTTCAACGAGGATTATATTTCCCTGTTCCAGGGGACGGCGCAGACGGATGAAGCGGACGAAAATCTTCCGGAAAACGGCGTATTGGTACACGAGTGGTTCCAGGGGAATAAGCAGGCGCTGCTCTCAGACTTTGTCGTCGGTACGATCGACCAGCTGCTGATGGCGGCGCTGGTGCAGCGCCATGTGATGCTGCGGCATCTGGGGCTGGCGGGCAAGGTAGTCGTCGTCGATGAGTGCCACGCCTATGATGCTTATATGAATTGTTACTTGGATAGGGCGCTTAAATGGCTTGGCGCCTACCATGTCCCGGTGATCCTACTGTCGGCGACCCTTCCGGCCGGGCGCCGGGCGGAACTGGTGGAAAGCTACCTCGGCTGCAAGCCGGAAGGGATGCGGGAAAACTGCGGGTACCCGCTTTTGACCTGGACCGACGGACAGAAGGCCTGCCAGGCAGAGATCCCCGTTTCCACCCCTTCCACAACCGTCCGGCTTGCGGCGGCTGGCGAAGGCCGCGTGATCGGCCTGCTGGAGGAAAGAATGCGGGAGGGCGGCTGCGCCGGCGTGATCGTCAATACGGTCAAAAAGGCACAGGCGCTGGCTTCCCGCCTACGGGATGCGCTGCCGGGTTATACGGTCATCCTGTTTCACGCTCAGTTCCTAATGCCTGACCGGGCGAAAAAGGAGCGGGTGCTGCTGGAGCGGCTGGGCAAACGGTCGGGCCCTTCCGAACGGGACCGGCTCATCGTCGTCGGGACGCAGGTTTTAGAGCAGTCATTGGATATTGACTTTGACCTTTTGGTAAGCGAACTCTGCCCGATGGACCTTTTGCTCCAGCGGATCGGCCGCCTGCACCGCCACCGGCGGGAAAGCCGCCCCGCGGCGCTGCGGGAGGCGTACTGCTATGTGCTGGACACCGGGGACGAAACCTTTGACGCGGGCAGCGCGGCCGTTTACGGGGAATGGCTGCTTTGGCGGACGCGGCGGCTCCTGCCGGATTCGCTCCTTCTGCCGGAGGATATTTCGCCTCTGGTACAGAAGGTTTACGGCTGGGAAAACGGAGACCCGCTGCCGGAGACGGACGCGAGCAGGCGGATGAAGGAAGCGTATCTTGTCAGGTGGCTACAGCAGGTAAGCCGTGCACAGAAACATGAAATTCCAAAACCGCCGGCCCCTCCGAAAAATAAAAAGCCGCGGCCCCGCCTGGGAAGCCTGGATAACTGGCTCCAGGACGACGACATCTATTCAGAATCGGCGGCCCGCGCCGCCGTCCGGGACGGCGACCCGTCGGTCGACCTGTTGTTGATGGTGCGGCACCCGGACGGCCGCGTGACCTTCCTGCCCTGGCAGGAACAGGGGGTGGAAGTCCGGACCGACTGCCCACCGTCGGAAGAGGAAAGCCGCGCGATCGCCCGGCAGAAGCTGCGCCTTCCGGGGTATTTCAGCCGCCGCTGGACAATCGGCAAGGTGATCCGGCAGCTGGAAAATGAGAACCGGAAATGGCTGTCCCAGTGGCAGCAATCCCCCTTGCTGCGCGGCGAACTGGTCCTTTTGCTGGATGAGGCGCTGGAAGCATCCCTTGCCGGTATGCGACTGAAGTACGACCGGCAGGACGGCCTGACCTACCGAGAGGAGGAGACCAATGAAGGAAAAGGAATTTAATCTGTTGGACGAACCCTGGATCCGGGTACTGCTGCCCGATTATACGGTGCAGGAAGTCTCCCTGCCGGACGTCTTGCTGCACGCCCACGAATACCTGGACCTTGCAGGCGAGATGCCGGCGCAGGACGCCGCGATGCTGCGGCTGCTGCTGGCGGTGCTTCATACCGTTTTCAGCCGGGTGGACGAGGATGGGGAACCTGCCCCGTTTGAAGACCCGGAGGACGCCGTCGACCGGTGGGACGCGCTCTGGGGGATGGGGCGTTTCCCGGAAGCGCCCATCCGGGACTATCTGGACGCCTGGCGGGAGCGGTTTTGGCTTTTCCACCCGGAACGGCCGTTCTGGCAGGTGCCGGAGGCGGAGATCGGGACCCAGTATGGCGCGCCGAAACTCAATGGCGAAATATCCGAGAGCGGCAATAAACTGCGCCTTTTTCCTGTCTATGCCGGCTCGGGAAAGGCAGAGATGGCCTATCCCCAGGCGGCCCGGTGGCTTTTGTACATCAATGGGTTTGACGACACGTCGGCGAAACCAAAAGGGAAAGGGCTTCCTTCGATCGGCGCAGGTTGGCTGGGGAGACTTGGTCTGATCTTTGCAGCCGGCGGGAATCTGTTTGAGACGCTGATGCTAAATCTCATCCTCCTGAAAGACGGGAAAACGCTCTGGGGCCCGCAGCGCCCCTGCTGGGAACTGGAAAAAGCCCGCAGCGGGGAGCGGCAGATGGTCGTCTGGACAGAAGAAACCGTTAATGCCGCAGAACTGCTGACGCTGCAATCCCGCCGGCTGCTGCTCCACCGGCAGGGAGACCGGGTCGATGGGTTCACGCTGCTGGGCGGGGACTTTTTCGACCGGGAGGACGCCTTTTTCGAGCAGATGACCGTCTGGCGTAAACTCCAGGACAAGAAAAACGCGCCGGCTGTGTTCGTCCCGCAGCGCCATGACCCGGCAAAGCTTTTCTGGCGGGAGTTTTCCTCTGTTTTTGTCGAACAGAAAAATGTCCACCGCCCGGGGATCGTCGGCTGGATCGACCGCTTGCAGCGGGAAAAACGGCTGGGGCAGGGGAAGATGGCCCGCTTCCGGATTGTCGGCGTGAAGTATGGGGATAAAGACTTTTTTGTGACCGACGCCTTTTCGGATACCCTTTCTTTCCACGCTTCTCTGCTGGACGAACTGGGCAGGCCCTGGCAGAACCGGGTAACGCTTGAAATATCCCGCCTGGAAGAGCTGGCGGGAGCCCTCGGCCTGCTGGCCGCCGATCTGGACAAGGCGGCCGGCGGGCGCAGCGGCGGCGCATACCAGAAGGCGGAGCAGCTGTTTTACTTTACGATAGACCAGCCTTTCCGCCAGTGGCTTTATACGGTCGACCCCGGCTGGGATATGGAAAAGACGGGCGAGAGCTTAAAAGGCTGGCGCAGACAGGCGCAGCAGGCCGCCCGCCGCCTTGGGGAACAGCTGGTCCGGGAAGCCGGCCCAGCCGCCTTTACCGGCCGGACGCTGAAGGAAAAGGAAAAGGGGAAAGAAGACGAGCGGTTTTATTCCGCCCCCAGAGCATTCAACCTCTTTTTATCCAAGGTGCGGAAAATATATGAAGACGGAGGCGGTAAAAAATGCGCGTACAACAGGTAAAAGGTTATGTCGTCCGCCGGCTGGAATGGCTTGCCGGCTTGCCGGAGCACCCACAGAAGGCGGCGATGGCAAACCTCCGGCGGGGCGTCGGAAAAGCGCCGGGCGAGCTGCCGGAGCTGTGGGGGATTTTTCTGGACGGCCTGCCGGAAGAGCTGCAAAGCGTAAGCGGGGAACCGTCCAGGGCAGAGTGGGCGGTCTATCTCGCCCTTACCCTCTACGCCCTCCACCAGCAGGGACATCCCCTCCCGCAGGAACCGATGCATCAGGAAGGCGTACCGTTTGGAATGGCTGTCCGGCGTCTGGCCAAACGTCTGGCCAAACCGGATGAAAAGCCGCAGGACAGCAGAATCCTCCGCCGTTTTAACGCCCTCGCCACCGCGTCTGATATGCGGGAGCGGGCGCAGTACCTGCGGGCGCTTATCCAGCTGATGCGGGCGGAAAAAATCCCGCTGGATTATACGCAGCTGGCGGCCGATCTGTATATGATGCAATTCCCGGACGGGGCCGCGCGGGTGCGGCTGCGTTGGGGACAGGACTTTTACCGGGATCCGGAAAATGTAAAGGAGAATGACCATGAAGCGTAACCGTCTGTACATCGATTTCCATGTCCTGCAAACCGTCCCGCCCAGCTGCGTCAACCGCGACGACACGGGCAGCCCGAAAACCGCCGTCTATGGCGGTACGACCCGCGCCCGCGTTTCTTCCCAGGCGTGGAAGCGGGCGATCCGCAAAATGTTTGCGGAAGAGCTGGTGGAAGAGCAAAACCTCGGCAAACGCACCAAACGGGTGACCCAGATGGTGAAAGAGGAAATCCAGAACATCCTCCCGGACGGGGACGCGGCGACGCTGGCGCTCTACGCCCTGAAAAACGCGGGCCTGGACAAGGTGACGGAGGAAAAAGGGGCAGACGCCCTCTTCTTTATGAGCCGCGCGCAGGCAAAGGCCCTGGCAAAGCTGATGGCAGAGGGCTGCGAGGATAAAAAGGCGTTTAAGGCGGCCTTGAAAGAAGCCCCGTCGGTCGATATGGTCCTCTTTGGCCGGATGGTGGCGAGCGATCCTTCTTTGAATTATGACGCCGCCGCCCAGGTGGCCCACAGCATTTCCACCCACCGCGTCCAGAACGAGTTTGACTATTTTACCGCCGTCGACGATTTGCAGCCGGAAGACAACGCCGGCGCCGGGCATCTGGGTACCGTGGAATTCAATTCCTCCACCCTCTACCGTTACGCCACAGTTAACGCCCTGGAGCTTTCCGCCCATCTGGGCGGGGAAGAGGCGGCAAAAGCCGTCCGGGCGTTTGCCGAAGCGTTTATCCGCTCGATGCCGGAGGGGAGGCAGAACACCTTTGCCAACCGCACGCTGCCGGACGCCGTTTACATCGCCGTTCGCACCGACCAGCCGGTCAACCTCTGCGGCGCTTTTGAGCGGGCGGTCCCGGCCGGTTCCGGCGGGTATATGGAGCCGTCCAAGGAAGCGCTTGCTCGGTATGCGGAAGAAGTTTACCAGAACTTTGCCGGCCGGCCCGCGTTTTCCCTGACGGTGGGCGGCGGCCTGCCGGCGCTTGGAGAGGCGATGCCGCTCCAGCAGGCGCTGGACCAGCTGGAAGCGGAAGTCCGCGCCCGGCTGGGGCAAGAGGTGATATGATGGCGACGCTGCTGTTGCGCCTTGCAGGGCCGCTGCAAGCGTGGGGGAGCGATTCCAAGTACGAGACCCGTAAAACCGGCCGGGAGCCGACCAAAAGCGGCGTAGTGGGCCTTCTGGCGGCCGCTTTGGGCATCCGCCGGGACGAGCCGGAAAAGCTCGCCCCCTTAAACCGTCTGCGTTTTGCCGTCCGAGCCGACAGGGAAGGGAAGTTCCTGTCCGATTTCCAGATCGCGAAGGGGCAGAAGACCCAATACGTCACCTACCGCCACTATCTTTCCGACGCGGTTTTTCTGGTAGGGTTGGAGAGCGCCGATCTTTCTTTCCTCCATAGCCTGGAAGAAGCGCTGCGGGCGCCGGCCTTCCCGCTTTTCCTCGGGCGGCGGTCCTGTCCGCCCACGCTGCCGCTTTGTCTGGGCGTCCGGGAGGGCGGCCTTCTGGACGTCCTGCGGGCGGAACCGTCTCTGGCGTCCAAAGAGGGGAAAACGCCGCCGGAGAGCTTTCGGATTGTTGTCGATACAGAGCCTTCCGCCCCCGGCGCCGTCCCCCGGCAGGACCTCCCGCTGTCCTTCAGCCCGCTCCACCGCCAGTATGGCTACCGGGCGGTGGAGGAACTGCGGCAGGATGCGGCAGACCGTCTGGAAACAGAACACGATCCCTTTTCTGAACTGTATTAGGAGGTGGGTATATGGTATTGTCCCGGGTTGCGCTGGACACCGGCCGCCGCAGTACGATGGCGGCGCTCGCAAACCCGCAGAAACTGCATGGCGCGGTAGAAAGCTGTTTCCCAGGCGGGCGGGAAAGGCGGCTCTGGAGGCTGGACACGCTTGGCGGGAAGCTCTATCTGCTGATCCTCAGTGAAAACCGGCCGGATCTTTCGGCTCTTTACCGGCAGTTTGGCGGGCAGGAGCCGCCGGAATCCAGGGATTACGCCCCGCTTCTCTCTCGCATCACCGCAGGCAGCATCTGGCGTTTCCGCCTGACGGCAAACCCCACCGTAAGCTGTCCGGTAAGCGCGGAGCAAAGAGGGACCGTCAGGGCCCACGCATCGGTCAAATGGCAGGAAAAGTGGCTGGCAGACCGTGCGGAAAAGCACGGATTTTCCCTGCCGGAAGGCGGGTTTACCGTCACCGGATCCCGCTGGCTGCGCTTTGCCAAGCAGGATGGGGAAAAACGCCGGTTTGTTTCTCTGCTTTCCGTGACCTATGAAGGGGTTTTGCAGGTGAACGACCCGGAACGGTTTACCGCCCTTCTGACTGGCGGGATTGGCCGCGGGAAAGCCTACGGGATGGGATTGATGACGGTAATGCGGGGAGGCGTGGCGCGTGTCTGAACTGCCGGGGATGATCCGTCCCGAGCTGCAGGCGCTGCCGCAGGTAAAGGATCGGATCACTTTTCTGTATCTGGAGCATTGTACACTGGGTCGGCAGGACGGCGCGGTCACTGTAACCGACGATCAGGGCGTCGTCCATATCCCGGCGGCGGCCATATCGGTCCTGCTGCTTGGCCCCGGCACCCGGGTGACCCACCGGGCGATGGAATTGATGGGGGATATGGGGGTCGGCGTCGTCTGGGTTGGGGAGCGCGGCGTGCGGTATTATGCCCACGGCCGGCCGCTGACGACCCGTTCCGGCCTGCTGCTGCGGCAGGCGGAGCTGGTCAGCAATACCCGTAAGCATCTTGCCGTTGTCCGTAAGATGTACCAGATGCGGTTTCCGGAGGAAGATGTGTCGGGGCTGACGATGCAGCAGCTGCGGGGCCGGGAGGGCAGCCGGGTCCGGAAGGCGTATCAGAAAGCTTCCCGGGAGACCGGCGTCCGTTGGAATGGGCGGCTGTACCGTCCGGACGATTTTTCCGCCGGCGATACGGTCAACCAGGCCCTGTCTGCCGGGCACGCCTGCCTTTACGGCCTGGCCCATGCGGTGATTGTGGCGCTGGGCTGTTCCCCGGGGCTGGGATTTGTCCATGTGGGACACGCGTGTTCGTTTGTGTATGACATAGCCGACCTTTATAAGGCGGAAGTCACCATACCAATTGCTTTCCAGGTTGCCGCAGAAGATCCGGAAGATCTGCCGGCTGTCGTACGGCGGCGGGTGCGGGACGCGATGGTGGAACACCACATTCTGGAACGGATGGTCCATGATATCCGCTCGCTTCTGCTTTCGGAAGAAGAACAGCCGGAGACGGAAGAAACCGTCTGCCTGTGGGATAACCTGCTGGGGACTGTCGCAAATGGAATACAGTATTTTGATTCGGAAGGGGGAGGAGAGCGATCGTAGTGATCACGATGACCGACTGCCCGCCCCGGCTGCGGGGCGATCTGAGCAAATGGCTCTGCGAGATCCATACCGGCGTCTATGTCGGGCAGGTCAGCGGCCGCGTTCGGGACGCGATCTGGATGCGGGTCTGCGACAACCTGAAGACCGGCCGGGCGACGATGGTCTATACCGCCAATAACGAGCAGGGAATGGACTTCCGGGTCTATAACAGCGCCTGGACGCCGGTGGATTTTGACGGCATCAAGCTGATGCGACGTCCGCTGCCTGCGATGTCTATGCAGGAAGATGGGCTGAAGCCCGGGTTCAGTAAGGCGGCCCGCCGTCAGATGGCGCAGCGCAAACGGAAGGCGCCGCAGGAAACCTGGGTCGCCATAGATCTGGAAACGACCGGCTTGGATCCCTCGTCCGACAGGATCATAGAGATTGGCGCGATGCGGGTTGAAAATGGGGCGGTTGCCGGCCGGTTTTCGCAGCTGGTGCGGTTGGATAAGCCGCTTCCTGCTTCTGTCCGTGAACTGACCGGTATTTCCGATGGGATGCTGGCGGAGGAGGGGATTCCGGAAAAGGAGGCGCTGGACCTTTTCTGGCAGTTTGCGGGCCGGGACCCGCTTGTGGGGTACAACCTGCCGTTTGATATGGAGTTTTTGCGCGCGGCCTGCGCACGGTATGGCGGTACGCTTCCGGCAAACCGCTGTATCGACCTGCTGCAAATTGCCCGACGCAGGGTGTTTGGCCTTTCCAGCTATAAACTGGCGGCGCTGGCGGAATATTTTTCTCTTTCTGCATCGGGTACGCACCGGGCGTTGGCGGACTGTGAGCTGCTGGTTCAGGTCTATGCAAAACTGAATGAATTGTAGCGGCTTGGGATGGACAAACCGCGCTGTTAGGGGATCTTTTTAGTCTTTTCCCCGCGTATGCGGGGGTGATCCCCTCTGCAAGTTACCGGCAAATTAAAAAAGCCCCTTTTCCCCGCGTATGCGGGGGTGATCCCTGGCGAACATTGATGAAATACCTGCTGACCGGCTTTTCCCCGCGTATGCGGGGGTGATCCCTTCTACAGCCCCGCCAACGGGATACAGGGGCGCTTTTCCCCGCGTATGCGGGGGTGATCCCCTTGTCGCGCCTGACCTCACCGACCGGTTTGCTTTTCCCCGCGTATGCGGGGGTGATCCTTCGGTACAGCATCTTGTCCGGGCGCTCTTGCTCTTTTCCCCGCGTATGCGGGGGTGATCCCTGCACATATTACTGTTAATAGTAATCAAAACCCTTTTCCCCGCGTATGCGGGGGTGATCCGTATTACGTTTGCCCATCTAAGTGACGCGCTGGCTTTTCCCCGCGTATGCGGGGGTGATCCCACCTGCCGATTGGCGGGCATTAGCGCCGCATACTTTTCCCCGCGTATGCGGGGGTGATCCCCTGGTCGCGCTGGCGGAGGATGGGATCGCGTGCTTTTCCCCGCGTATGCGGGGGTGATCCCCGTAACACGGCCCCGCTGCATCTGCTCGCGAGCTTTTCCCCGCGTATGCGGGGGTGATCCCGCGTACAACGGGAACAATGGCGTCCGGCCAGCTTTTCTGCCTTGAAAGGCCATCCCCATCCAAACATCGGCGCGGTCCTGCGGGGGAAAACGAAAAGCAGCAAAGCCCATCCGCTCCGGATAGGCTTTGCTGCCGGCAGGACGAAGCGGGCTTTTACTTTTCCGCCTCTTTCAAATCATTATAAACGGTATATCTGGACACGCCCAGCCGTTCCGAAATAAACGGCACGGCCTTCTGATAATCAAACGCATGGCGTTCCCGCAGCAGCCGGATCAGCTTCAGCCGGTCGGATTTTTTCATATCGTCGGGCGACAGCTCCAGCTCCTGCAAAGAAGAGAGGAAAATTTCCTCCAGCCGCATATCCTTTGCCGAGTCGATCGTCCGGTCGAGCAGGCTGTCGGTCTCCAGCTGACTGGCCAGCAGGGAAGCATATTCGCTCATCAGCGTGATGTCCAGGTTGATGCCGAGCCCCAGGCAGTACCCCTCCCCCCGGACGATCATCGTCGTGCTTTTGATTTGCCGGTCCTCCCGCACCACCATCATGTTGATCTGGTCTTTCTGCAGGAGGGAAGGCTCCAGCCCGGCGCTGACGTTGCCGAAGACGTCCACCGTCGATCCCACGCCGCGCCCGGTGACCTCGCCGTTAAAAATCGCGAGGATCGGGTGGTCGCTCCGTTCCAGGTCCTGGATCAGCGTTTCGCAGTTTTTCCCGAAGGTTCGGGCGATCCCTTTGGCGATCCCGGTCAGGAGTTTGAGCATTTCGTCCCTGTTCATATCTGTTCCTGCGCCTCATTTCCCCGATTTTGCATTTGTATTGCCGTTTCCCATTATACGCTGTCTGCTGCCCGATTGCAACAGCTTTCAGGCGGAAACCTGACAAATTGTCAACTTTCACCGCGGCAGATGCGGAATTATCCCCTGTTTATCCGGCGTTTTTCCCGATTATCCGGTAAAGCCGGCGAAAAAATTGACAATCTGTAAAAACCTTGCTATACTGAGGATGTCCTGACGCGGGAAAGGGCCCATCTGCCCGCCGCCGTCCGGCTGGATGGGGAACAGGGGGCGGGGCGCCTCTGCCGGGCGCAGTATAAACTTTCCATCATATGGATCTCCGGAAAAAGAAAGGGGAAATTCCCAATGAAAA
>CALXKG010000129.1 GCA_944388825.1 uncultured Clostridia bacterium
TGAGGAAGACCGGCTGTCCGACGGCGACGTCCTTGAGGACTTCGTTGTAGTTGCGCAGGTCGGATACGGGTTTGATGTTGGGCATACGATCAGCTCCTTTCGCTGTAATTATTGTAGCAGAATTTTACGTAAAATTCAAGGGGGAAGCAGAAGCGGCAGATCGAAATGGAAAAACCCGCTGTCCTTCCATTCGGACAGCGGGGCCTTTTTAACTGTTGCTCTCTTTTTCCTGCTGGATAGACACCTGGATGACCGTCCGCTTGCCCCGCGGGTCGCAGCCGCGGAAGTGGTCGAGCAGCTTTTCCTCCTCGGCCGTCAGCCGGGGCGCGCCCTCCGGGTCGTCCGAAAGGCCCAGCATATAGTCGGTCGTGACGCCGTAAAACTGTGCCAGCTGCTTTAACCCCTGGCAGGAGAGCTGCCGCTTGCCGTTTTCGTACATCGAATAGGCTTCGCGGGAGGTGTGCAGCACCGCCGCCGGCTCGTTCTGGGTCAGTCCCCGCTGCAAACGCAGCTCCTTCATCCTTTTTTGCAGCATCAGAACCCCCCCTTTACCTGAAGAATCTGGACAGGTACCGCGGCCGCAGCACCGCCAGGTAGGCGGAGATCAGCCGGGTCATGACGATATCGTAGAGGACAAACGCGGCGGCGGCCGCGAGGTAAAAGAGGGCGATCAGCGGCACCCCCATCCCTTCGCCGAAGACCGCCCCCAGGCCGAGCAGCCAGACGGCCGCCGCCGACGCGATCCCCACCGGGACCGCCATGCAGGCGAGCTTTAAAACCCACTCCAGCAGCGGCCTGCGCAGCATCTCGATATACCGCTTGACGATCGGGTACCAGCCGAAGAGGATGAGGTACAAAAGGGCGCTCTCCTTATCCGGCACCAGCACCATCGACAAAAGCGCCACCGCCCCGTAACAGACCGCCGCGATCCGGTCGCCGCATTCCAGCACGACCAGCGTCGTCAAAAACCCCGCGATGGCCGGCAGCCCATAGCTCATCACCGGGATGACCGACGAGAGCAGCATCAGCACCAGCGCCAGCGCCGCCATGATGCCGCCAAAAGCCATCTGGCGGCTGTTTACCTGCTTTTTTGCCATCCGAAAGCCCCCTTAGCAGCAGGGGATCAGGTCGCCGCCCATGCACTCGCAGCAGCAGTCGGCGATCAGCAGGTTGCCGCAGCAGTTGCAGGCGTCCATCCCGCTGCCCGTCCCCGCGCTCTGGCGGTAGCCGTGGCCCGGCGCGCCGTACCCGCCCTGCCCCTGCCAGGACATCCGGTTGAGGGCCGCCCGGTACTCGGGGTTGCCGGGGCTCATCTGGCAGGCGGCACTGAAATGGCTGCGGGCCTCGTCCAGCCAGCCCCGCTGATAACAGATCGTTCCCTTTAAATAGTGCCACTCGCCGTCCCGGGAAGCGGAGGGGGTGCCGTCGAGCAGTTCTTCCGCCTCCACCAGCCGGCTCTGCTGGATCATCCGCCGGACGTCGGTGAAGTTGGAGCCGAAGCCCCCGAACCCGCCGTATCCGCCCTGGTAGCTCTGGCGGTACTGCTGCTGGCGGTAGCCGCCCTGGTACCCGCCGCCGCTCTGGTAGCCCTGCTGGTAGCCGCCGTAGCCCTGCCGGTAGCCGCCGGAAGGGCCGGAAGAACCGGAAGCGCGGTTTTTGAGGTCTTTTAAGACCGCGTCGTAGGCGGCGTTGACCTCCTGCATCTTCTCGTTGGCGACGTCGGCCAGCGGCGAGTCGGCGTAGTTATCGGGGTGGTACTTTTTGGCCAGCTCGCGGTAGGCGGCTTTGACCTGTTCCTCGGTGGCGTCCCGCGGGACGCCCAGTACCTGATAGGGATCTTTTTCCGGCATATGTTCCTCCAATCGCCCGGGTTGCGGGCAAATTTGCTTACAATAGGTTGTTGGCGGGGTAGTCGCCCCCGGCGTCCGCCCCGGCCTTTTTGCCGTCCAGGCGGGCGAAGACCCGGTCGATCGACCGCGGCAGCCCCCGGTAGACGATGTTGTCGAGGATCCCCTTGAACCGCCGCGGTTCCAGAAGCTCGTAGGCCGCCGCCATCTCGGCGCCGGTGATATTGAGGGTCTCCCGGCCGTAGGCGCGCACCGCCTTTTTCTGTTCCGCCGGGAGGGGGGAAGTGAGGGAAAACCGGCGGATGAAGGGGTTGAAGCCCCCTTTTTCCAGGTCGTCCTCCAGGTCGTCCAGCGCGTCGATGAAGTAGATCCACCGCCCCAGCAGGTACCCGAACCGCCGCAGCACCCGCCTTTCCAGCGGGTCGCCCGAGAGCGCCTCCATCATCCCGGCGAGCGCCGCGGCGGAAGGCTCGGCGGCCATGTCGAGCGAGACGGACGGGGCGCGTTCGGCCGCCGCCTGCTGCCCGGTCATTTCGCCGCAGAGGGCGGGCAGCGCCGGGAAGAGCGCCCCGGCCTTTTTTTCCGCCCGGGCGGTCAGCGGCAGGCAGAGCCGGCAGGCGGCGCTTTTCAGCCCCCCCGAATCCGCGATGTTGTCGGCGATCTTCGCGTGGGCCAGCGCCACGACGCAGCCCCCGACATAGGGGAGCACCGCCCCGTCCAGCTTTACCCGCTGCCGGCGGCGCAGCGGGTGGGCGGCGCAGGTAAACGCCTCGTAGCCCGGGAAATCCGGCTTGAGCGACAGCCCCAGCAGCGCCGCGAAGGTGAAGTCGTAGTTGAGCGCCAGCGTCGAGAGCAGGCCGAACCGCTCCTTCAGCGCGTGGCAGATGCCGCAGTAGACGGCCCGGTAGGTCTCGTACTCGCAGACAAGCAGCCGGCCGGCGTCCGGCCGGATATAGCCGAACATGGCGGCACCTCCCATCCTGTCTCACATTGTAGCACATCTGTCGAAGGCAGTAAATATCCGTCAGATAAACATATTGTTACCAATGTATGTATGGAAAGGCCCGGACGGGCGGTTTGCCCCGGAAAAAGGGGCGCGCCGTATGATCCGGGCGGTTTGGGGGATACTACGGAAGAATCCTTCTGTCCCAAACGCCGGGCGGGGAAACGGCTTACATACGGGGAAAAGGTTTATTGTTATCAAATGTTAACGCACGAATATAAGAACTG
>CALXKG010000130.1 GCA_944388825.1 uncultured Clostridia bacterium
GGTACCACTTGACGTGTGGTACCTCTTTTTTACGCCCCGGAACGTAACGAAAGGCGAGGGGAGTCGAACGGGAGCGGTAGTGAATGACAGCCCGGTGGGCTGTCAGAGCCGCGACCCGGCCTCGCCCGGGGGCGAGGCCGGCTTTTCCGCCTCCACCAAACCAGGGATCCGAACCTTATCCGATTGGGCATGGGTTCGGATTTTTTCTATATCGGGGAAACCCATATCGGGGAAATCCATGAAAACCCGCTTCCGCCGGGCGACGGGCTCTGCGGCCGGGAAAACCGCCCGGCGCACCCAGTAGGGGCATATTCCTTGAAATTTCCATGCGGATGCAATATAATAAGGATGCTGCCGCAGGTAATGGGCAGACACGAACAGGGGAGGATCAGAAATTGAGCCGCATATTGCTTTTGGAAGACGACGAGGCCCTGGGACGGGGGATCTGTTTGGCGCTGGAAACGCCGGCGTGCGCCGTTACCCGCTGCGGCAGCCTGCGGGAGGCGGAAGGCTGCCTGTCCGCCGGGGGCTTTGGGCTGCTGATCTTAGACATCAACCTCCCGGACGGCAGCGGGCTCTCGCTCTTGCGCCGGCTGCGGCAGGGCGGGGACCGGACGCCGGTCATCCTGCTGACCGCCAACGATCTGGAGCTGGACGAGGTGACCGGTCTGGAAGCCGGGGCGGACGATTACATCACCAAACCCTTCTCGCTGGCGGTACTGCGGGCGCGGGTGGCCGCCCAGCTGCGGCGGTCGGCCCCGGAAAAGCCGGAACGGTTTGAACTGGACGGCTTTACCTTTGACTTTTCCCGGATGGAATTTTCCCGGGGCGGCGTCCCTGTTGAGCTGTCCAAAACCGAACAGCGGCTGCTGCGGCTGCTGGTGGAAAACCGGGGCCGCACCCTTCCCCGGGCGGTGCTGCTGGAGCGGGTATGGGACGGCGGCGAGTTTGTGGACGAAAACGCCCTGTCGGTGGCGGTGCGGCGGCTGCGGGCCAAGCTGGTGGACGCGCCGGTCAAGACCGTTTACGGGGTCGGGTACTGCTGGGAGGTGGGGAAATGACCGCCCTTACCCTCTGCGCGTTTGCCCTCGCGCTGCTGGGGGCCGGGTTTGGCGTCTGGCAGTGGGTTTCCGGCCGGCGCGCCCTCCGGAGGCTGGAGCGGATGCTCGACCGGGCGATCGCCGGCGGCTTTGCGGAGGACTCGTTTGACGAATCGGCCCTTTCCGCCCTGGAATCGAAAATGGCCCGCTTCCTCCGGGGCTCCGCCGCCGCCAAACGGACGGCGGACCGGGAACAGGCGGCGGTCAAGACGCTGATCGCCGACATCTCCCACCAGACCCGGACGCCGGTCGCAAACCTCATGCTCTACGCCTCCCTGCTGTCCGAGAGCGGCCTTTCGCCCCGGCAGCAGGCCCTTTCCGACGCCCTCTCCGCCCAGGCGGAAAAGCTGTCCTTCTTAATCCGGGCGTTGGTCAGAGCTTCCCGGCTGGAGGCGGGCATCATCGCCCCGGTCCCGGCCTCAAACCCGGTGGGCCCGCTGCTGGAAAGCGCGGCAGAGCAGTTTGCCGGGGCCGCCCGGGACAAAAAGATCGCGCTGTCCGTTATCCCGCCGGACGGGCAGGCGGCCTTTGACCCCCGCTGGACGGCGGAGGCCCTCTGCAACCTGGTCGACAACGCCGTCAAGTACACGCCCCCCGGCGGGCAAGTGACCGTTTCCGCCCAGATGCTCGACTCCTTCTGCCGGATCGACGTGTCGGACACCGGCCCCGGCATCCCGGAAGGGGAGCTGGGTGCGGTCTTCGACCGCTTTTACCGGGGCGCCGGGACGCATCTGGCGGACGGGCTGGGGCTGGGGCTTTACCTGGCCCGGGAGATACTGGCCCGGCAGGGCGGGTATGTCAAAGTTTCCTCCCGTCCGGGGGAGGGGAGCGTCTTTTCCCTCTATCTGCCGCGGGAGGCAAAGGGGAAGTGACGCAAATCTTTCCAAACTGTCAGATTTGGGAAAGGGGCTGGAAAGATTCCCCTGCTATAATCTGTATTGTCGAAAGACAGGATAGACTTTTGCGGAGGGATTTTGTATGACGGTTTTGGAAACCAGGGATCTGAAGAAATACTATGGGAAGGGGGACACGCTGGTCAAAGCGCTGGACGGGGTCAGCCTTTCGGTGGAGGACGGGGAGTTCGTCGCGATTGTGGGCACTTCCGGCTCCGGCAAGTCGACCCTTCTGCATATGCTGGGCGGCCTCGACCGGCCGACGTCCGGCTCGGTTATGGTGGAGGGCAGGGAGATCTTCTCCCTGAAGGACGAAGCCCTGACCATCTTCCGCCGCCGCAAGATCGGGTTTGTCTTCCAGAGCTTCAACCTGGTGCCGGTGCTGACGGTGTATGAAAACATCGTCCTGCCCATCCAGCTGGACGGCGGGAAGGTGGACGAAGGATATGTGGGCGAGGTGGTTTCCGCCCTCGGGCTGGAGAAAAAGCTCCAAAACCTCCCCAGCCAGCTTTCCGGCGGCCAGCAGCAGCGGGTGGCCATCGCCCGCGCCCTCGCCACAAAGCCCGCCATCCTCCTGGCCGACGAGCCGACCGGCAACCTGGACTCGAAAACCAGCCAGGACGTCCTTTCGCTGATGAAGGTGACCGGCCGGAAGTTTGCCCAGACGATGGTGATGATCACCCACAACGAGGAGATCGCCCAGATGGCCGGCCGGATCATCCGGATCGAAGACGGCCGGATCGTCACGCGGTGAGGGGGTGGGGAAGATGCAGGTACAAAACCGGAAATGTGTCCGCCGTCTGGCCTGGAAGAGCCTGCGGGCCAGCCGCACCCGCAACCTGGTTGCCATCGCGGCGATCGCCCTGACGGCGCTTTTGTTCACCAGCCTGTTTACCATCGCCCTGTCGATCAACGCGGGCATCCAGCAGGCCAACTTCCGCCAGGTGGGCGGCTTTTCCCACGGCGGGTTTAAATACCTGACGGCGCAGCAGGCGGACGAGCTGAAGGACGACCCGCTGATCGCCCAGTGGGGGGTGCGGCGGTTTGTTGGGATGCCGTCGGCCGCCCCTTTTCACAAGTCCCATGTGGAAGTGGGCTATTCGGACGCGAACGAAGCCCACTGGATGTACTGCGACCCGGTGGAGGGTTCCCTGCCGGAGGAGGGCACCGATGATGCCGCGACCGATACCCATGTGCTGGCGCTGTTGGGCGTCCGGCCGGAGATCGGGGCCCAGTTCACCCTCACCTTTGACGTGGACGGGCATGAGACCACCCAGACCTTCACCCTCTGCGGCTGGTGGGAATACGACGAGGCGGTCGTGGCAAACCACGTCCTGATCCCCGAGAGCCGGGTGGACGCGATCCTGGCGGAAACAGGCGTAGACCCTGACCATCCGGGCGACGGGATGACCGGCGCCTGGAACCTGGACGTGATGCTGAAAAACGGCTCCCGGCAGATCGAACAGGACCTCAACCAGATTTTAGCCAACCACGGCTACCAGAACGAAACGCCCGGGGATAACTACATCCGCACCGGCGTCAACTGGGGCTATACCGGGGCCCGGCTTTCCGGCGGCGCCGACCCGACGGCGGTCGCTGCCATTTCCGCCGTGGCGCTGCTCATCATCTTCACCGGCTACCTCATCATCTATAACGTCTTCCAGATCTCGGTTGCCGGGGACATCCGGTTTTACGGCCTGTTAAAGACGATCGGCACCACCCCCCGGCAGCTGCGGCGGATCATCCGCCTCCAGGCGCTGGCCCTTTCGGCCGCCGGCATCCCCATCGGGCTGCTGCTCGGGTGGCTGATCGGCGGGCGGCTGACGCCGGTGATCGTGCGGCGGCTAGACGGCGTGGCCGCGGTGACGTCGGCCAGCCCCTGGCTCTTTATCCTTTCGGCCCTGTTCGCCCTGTTCACCGTCCTGCTCTCCTGCCGCAGGCCGGGAAAGATGGCGGCGAAGGTCTCGCCGGTGGAGGCGGTGCGGTATACCGAAGGCGGTAGGCCCAGTACCAGGGGCCGGAAAGCCCGGAAGGTATCCCCCTTTACGATGGCTTATGCAAACCTTGGCCGCAGCAAACGGAAAACGGTGGTGACGGTATTGTCGCTGTCGCTGGCAGTGGTGCTGCTGACCGTGACGGTCAATTTCGCCGGCGGCTTTGATATGGATAAATATATCTCCGGCTTTACCGCCAGCGATTTCATTGTGGCCAACGCTGGGAAATTCCAGACCAACACCCTGTTCAGTGATGAGCAGGCTTTACCCCGATCTGCCATTGACACCATCGATGCCCAGGGCGGCATAACCGAAAGCGGCGCCGTCTATGGCCAGACCTTCCAGGCGCTGGAGTATGTCACCGAGGACTGGTTCCGCCAGAGCAACAGCTTTTGGGCCTCCCCGGAGCAGCTGGACAATCTGATCCGCCTGACCAACCGAAACGAGGCGGGGCTGCTGGCCGACGGAGTACAGCTCTCCGGCATGAGTCCCTTTGCTTTAGACCACCTTACGGTATTGGACGGCGACCTGTCCGCCCTCTACGAGCCGGGCAGCCGGAAGATCGCCGCCGTGTACGCCGAAGACGACTACGGAAACGCCGACATGAACTCCCACTGGGCCCGGCTGGGCGACACCGTTACGGTGCGGTATGTGGAGGAGAGCGAGTTCTACGACCCGGACACCGGAGAAGTCTGGGCCGCGTACGAGGACATCCCCGACGGGGCCAACTGGGTGGAGCGTCCGGTGCAGTACCGGGACGTGGATTACACGGTCGCCGCGCTGGTGACGGTGCCCTCCGCCCTCAGTTACCGCTACTACGGCAGCGACGAGTTTATCTTAAACGACGAGACCTTTGTCCGGGACAGCGGCGCCGGCGCGGTCATGTACTACGCCTTTGACACCACCGATGAAGCAAACGCCGCGATGGAGGCATTTCTGGCGGACTACACCGAGAACGTGGACCCGGATCTGGACTATGAGAGCAAGTCCACCTACGCCGCCGAGTTTGAGAGTATGCGGTCGATGTTCCTGCTGCTGGGCGGGGCGCTCAGCCTGATCGTCGGGCTGGTCGGGGGCCTGAACTTCTTCAACGCCATCCTCACCGGCATCATTTCCCGCCGCCGGGAGCTGGCGGTCTTACAGGCCGTCGGCATGACGGGGAAACAGCTGCGGGCGATGCTCGTCTGGGAGGGGCTGCTTTACGCTTTGGGCGCCGCGGGGCTGGCTTTCCTGCTGGCGGTGGCGGTGGGGCCGGTGGCTTTCCGGGCGGTCGAAGGGCTGTTCTGGTTCTTCACCTACCGGCTGGACCTGACCCCCTTCCTGCTGGTGGTCCCGTTGTTTGCCCTCTTGGGGGCGGGCATCCCCATCCTCACCGGCCGGGCGGCGGAAAAGCATACGGCCGTCGAGCGGCTGCGGATGGAATAAGAGAGAACAGCGTCAAAACGGCGGCCCTGCCGGATATGGGGCCGCCGTTTCGCGTTTGGAATGCAGGGGAAGGAATATGCAAAAAAACGGTTTTGGAAGAATGAATTTTGAGCAAATATCCGGTCTTGCGTTTCACGGTTCGACAGGGCTTGACATTTTCTGCCAGCTGTGGTAAGATATGCAAGTCGCCGCGAGAACCGGCTGGTTCGAAAGGGCGGCAACCCCAGCCGTTACCGGCGTTCGGGGGATTTGAAATGGTTTTGGAAGGCGACGCCTTCCAAGAAAAATTTTCAAAAACCCCTTGACAAACGGAAAACGCTGTGGTAAAATAAATAAGATGTCAGCGAGGCAGCGGCGCGAACCGGAAGGTAGCGCGGAATGAGGAACTTGAAAATTAAACAATATCGAATGTGCGAAACGAACGAACCCGGATTCTTTGAGGAATCCAATAAAGTAATTTCGTAAGAACATTTAGCGATGGAAACATCGCCAGAGTTGTTCTG
>CALXKG010000131.1 GCA_944388825.1 uncultured Clostridia bacterium
CGCCGGTGTAGCCGTCGACGTCCAAAATTTCCCCGGCAAAATAGAGGCCGGGGCAGCGCTTCGACTCCATCGTCCTGGGGTCGACCTCTTTAATCGGGACGCCGCCCCGGGTGACGATCGCCTCCTCCACCGGCCGGAAGCCGGTGACGGTCAGGGTAAAGCCCTTGAGGACGGCGAGAAGCGCCTCCCGCTCGGGGTGGGTGATATCCCGCACTTTCCGGGCAAAGGGGATCCCGGCCCGCTTTAAGGCCACCGGGATCATCTTGCGGGGAAGAAGCGCCCCAAAGGCGTTCACCGCGTCGCGGTTTAAGTTTTCGGAAAAGTCCCGCAGCAGCCGCTTGTCCAGCTGCTCCGGCGTCAGGCCGGGCTTCAGGTCGATCGAAAGGGTGTATTTCTTTTTGCCGAGGGCGGGGATGTGGGCGGACGCCGACAGGACCAGCGGCCCCGAAACGCCGAAATGGGTGAAAAGCATCTCGCCCAGCTCGGAGTAGGCCGGTTTGCCGTTTTCCAGAAGGGTCAGGCGGACGTTTTTCAGCGACAGCCCCATCATATCCCGCGGATCTTTTTCGGCCGTCAGCATCGGGATGAGAGAAGGGGCGGGCGGGACCAGGGTGTGGCCGGCCGACTGGGCGAGGCGGTACCCCTGCCCGTCCGAGCCGGTCGACGGGTAGGAGGCCCCGCCGGTCGCCAGCAGCACCGCCGGGACTGCGATCTCCCGGCCGTCCGAAAACCGGGCGCCGGAGATCTTCCCGCCTTCGGTCAGAAGGGCGGAGACCTCCCCCCGCATCTGCTGGACACCCGCCTTTTTCATCTCCCGCATCAGCGCCTCGAGGATATCGGAAGCCCTGTCCGACTGGGGGAAGACCCGCGCCCCCCGCTCGGTCTTCAGCGGGACGCCCGCCGACTCGAAAAAGCGGACGGTGTCCCGGTTGTCAAAGCGGGAAAAGGCCGAATAGAGGAAGCGGGGGTTGCGGGGGATATTCGCCATCAGCTCTTCCGGCGGGACGGCGGAGGTGACGTTGCAGCGGCCCTTGCCGGTGATGAGCAGCTTCCGGCCGGCCTTCTCCCCTTTTTCCGCCAGCAGGACCCGCAGGCCCCGGCGTCCCGCCTGGACGGCGGCCATCATGCCGGCGGGGCCGCCGCCGGCGATCAAGAGGTCGTACATGGTTCTCCTTTCGTGCGGTAAGAAAGAGCAGATATCGACGGCGGCGCATACGTTCCAATCACCGCGGCGCGATACCTGCATATTCCATGATCCATTCTTTATTTTTCGTTTGCGGACGCGATCGCATCCCCAAACGCTTCCCAGACGCCGCCCTCCGGCGGCGCGGAAAACACCCGCCCGTCCGGCAGCGCGATCCGGCAGGACCAGAGGGCGAGGCCGTCCGGCTCCCTGCCGCCGTACCGCCTGTCGCCGTAGAGGGGCATCCCCCGGGAAGAAAACTGGACGCGGATCTGGTGGGTGCGGCCGGTCAGCAGCCGGATGCGGACAAGGCTCAGCCGCCCGTCAAACGCCAGCAGGCGGTATTGCAGGACGGCCTCTTTGACCCCCTTCCGGGGGCGGGCCACGACAAAGGATTTGCCCCGGCTTTTGTCCCGAAAAAGCAGGTCGCGGTACTCCCCCGCCTCCCCTTCCGGGCGGCCGTGGACGATGGCGAGATACTCCTTTTCCATCTGCCGGCCGGCGACATATTGGGAAAGGCGGGCGGCGGCGTCCGGGGTTTTCGCGTACACCATGACCCCGGACGCTTCCCTGTCCAGCCGGTGGACGCAGTAAACCGCTTCCGCGCCGGTCTCCTGCCGGATCAGGGAGGGGACGGTCACGCCGCTTCCATCTTCCGACAGCGCCCCGGCGGGTTTGACCACCGCCCAGAGGTCAGCCTCCGCCCGCAGGATCCGGATCCCCATCAGTAGAGGGGCAGGCCGCCGGTCAGCGGGTCGGCCTGCTCGGGGTAGAGGGGTTCAAAGGCGAGGCAGGTATAGGTCGGCTGGCCGTGGAACTCGGTCATCCCGGCGTCCCGGACGAGGGCGGAAATATAGCCCCGTTCGGACGCCTGTTTGTGGAGGGAGAGCAGTTCCTCCTCCGAATCGACATAGACGCAGACTTTGGCGGTGCCGGCCGCGAGCCACTGGGAGAGCGGGGTCTCCGGCTTGTCCGACGGGGCGAGGGCGATCATCCCGTCCTCCTCGCGGAGGTCGGCAAGGCGCCCTTCCTTCAAAAGCGCCCGCAGGACCGCGTCGACGCAGGCATGGCCCGCCTGGGCGGCGATCTTGCCCTTGCGCATCTTCAAGTCCCGGCGGACGACGATCATCTGTTTGGCTTTATACATGGTCTTCCCTCCAAAGCTGAATCTGGATCCCGAGCCCCATCCAGCGGAGCAGCAGCCCCGCGGTCAGGAGGGCGAACAGCATCCGCCTGCCCTTCTTCCATAAAAAGGCCGCCAGAGCGATGCCGGCGGCGAGGCCGACAGCCGTCGGGTCGGGCTGCAGGCCGCGCAGGCGGCGAAACAGGTATTCCAGCAGGTCAAGCATCCTTTTCCCTCCCTTTTTCGATTTCGCGGGCCGGAGCGGGGCGGCAGGGCCCGCCGGACGCCGCCCGGCTTTCCGCCGCGGCGGCAAAGCTGTTCAGCGCCGACGCCAGCTGGCCGGTCAGCAGGATCGAAAGGCGGCCAACCAGCGCCTCCGGTTCCTCTTTCATCCCGTCCTCCGCCCAATCGAGGATCAGGCCGGAGATCGCGCGCTCATAAAAGCGGGCGGTAAAGGCCCTGTCCGGCTCCGGCGCGCCGGTATCCGGGCAGCGCCCGATGAACGCCATCACCTGGCGGAAGGCGTGGCGGCGGATGACCCGTTCGATCTGCGCCCAGCCGCCGGAAGAGCGGAGCCTGCCCAGCAGCGCCCGGTGCGCCCGCATCAGCTGCATCAGGCGGACGAGGCCGGCCTGCCAGTTGTCCGGCCGGCTCTCCCCCATCACCCGCTGCATCTCCCCGGCGCAGACCGCCCCCGCCAGGTCGTAAAGGTCCTGGTAATAGCGGTAGAAGGTGACCCGGCTGACCCCCGCCGCCCGGGCGACTTCCCCGACGGTCAGCTGCTGGAGCGAACGGGTTTTTAAAAGGCCGGCCATCGCCGTTTGCAGCGCGGCTTCAGCTGCGGGTCTGGGCATCGGGACACCTTCTTTCAAAATCAAAGGAAAAGCCAGTAACCGGGCGGGTACTGGCTGGAGGACGGTTGGGGAAAACGGTGAGAAGCAGAATGAGAGATGCAGGGATACACCCGAATTTCAAATCTTGCTTTATCACGCTTGATGTAAGGCGGATTCGACCCGCCTGCGGGCGGGCCAGGTCGCGGCTCTGACAGCCCACCGGGCTGTCATTCACTGCCGCTCCCGTTCGAATCCCACTCGGGACGTTTTA
>CALXKG010000132.1 GCA_944388825.1 uncultured Clostridia bacterium
TCATGCGCCGGGTCGCCGAAAAGCACGGGCTCATCTGCCTGCTGCACGAAAAGCCCTTCGCCGGCGTCAACGGCTCCGGCAAGCACGACAACTGGTCCCTTTCGGCCCCCGGCTTAAACCTGCTGGACCCCGGCACCAAGCCGATGGAGAACCTGCGGTTTCTCGTCTTCCTCGCGGCGGTCATCAAGGCGGTCGACGAATACCAGGACCTTCTGCGGGTGGCGGTCGCCTCGGCCGGCAACGACCACCGGCTGGGCGCCAACGAGGCGCCCCCCGCGATCATCTCGATGTTTGTCGGCGACGAGCTGGGCGAGGTGATCGAAGCCCTGGCCAGCGACGCCGAGTATCACGACCACGAGAGCCAGAACCTCGACTTCGGGGTCGATATCCTTCCCAAATTCTCCAAGGACAACACCGACCGCAACCGCACCTCCCCCTTCGCCTTCACCGGCAACAAATTTGAGTTCCGCGCCCCCGGTTCCAGCATGAACCTGGCAGACGTCAACACCTTCCTCAACACCGCCGTCGCCAAAGAGCTGCGGGATTTTGCCGACGTCCTCGAATCGGCGGAAAATTTCGAGGCGGAAGCGATGGCGCTGGTCAAAAAGACGATCAAGGCCCACAAGCGGATTATCTTCAACGGCGACGGCTATTCGGAAGAATGGCAGCAGGAAGCCGCGCGGCGGGGACTTTACAACCTCAAATCGACGGTCGACGCCCTGCCCCATATGCTTTCGGCCAAAAACATCTCGCTGATGAACGACTTCGGCGTCTTAAGCCCCGCCGAGATCCGGGCGCGGTTTGAGGTGAGCCTCGAGACCTACTCCAAGACGCTGAACATCGAGGCGCTGACGATGCTGGAGATGGCCAACCAGCAGATCGTCCCGGCGATCATCAACTATGAGGAAAAACTCGCCCGCACCATCGCCGTCAAACAGCAGGTCAGCAAGGCCATCTCCTGCGCCGCCGAGACCCACCAGCTGGAGACCCTCGCCGAATGCGCCGACATCATCAGCGCCGCGATCGACGAGCTGCGCACCGCCCGCAAGGCGGCCAAGAACGACCCCGACCCGCTGGGCAGCGCGCAGGCGTTCCACGACAGGGTCATCCCGATCATGGACCGGCTGCGGGCCGCCGCCGACCATGCCGAACAGGTCTGCGGGGAAGATTACTGGCCGCTCCCGACCTATACCCAGATGCTGTGGTATGTGAAGGATATGAAAGACTGATTGGGACCGTTTTACTAACAATACAACTTTTCGGAAGGCACGAGCCCCAGCCTTCCTCCCCGAGGAAGGTGGCGCGGATGCGCCGGAAGGAGTGGCGTTATAAGCGAAGCGAATAACGCCCATAAGCGCTTTTGCGGTATCCCGCTGCCGCGGTGATACCGACTCAGTCCGCTGCGCGGCCGGCTCCCTCGGAGAGGGATCCTTTTAGGTGGTGTGTTTCCATCAAGTTGTTTATTAAACAACCAAACGCACATACAAAACAGCGCGAATCCCCATATACACAGAAAAGGGCGGGCAGGACACCCGCCCTTTTCCATAGGAATAAAGTGAGGTCGATACCAAGTGGGAGAAAACCTGGCGGTCAGCGTCAACGCCGTCCTGCCGCTGATCCTCTGCATGGCGGCGGGCTGCCTTTTCCGCCGGATGAAGCTGGTGGACGAACCCTTCTGCCGCAAATGCAACACCTTCTGTTTCAAAACTTTCCTGCCGCTGATGATCTTCATGAACGTCTACAACTCCGACCTGGAGAGCGCCGTCCAGCCGGGGGCGTTCCTGTTTGCGGCGGGGGCGGTGCTCGTCATCTTCGCGGCGGCGTTTTTCCTGATCCCCCGGATAGTCAAAAAAGACGCGGCCGATTCCGCCGGGAACCCGGTCCCCGCCGCCAGCCGGCAGGCTGTGCTGGTCCAATGCGTCTTCCGCAGCAACTTCGTCATCTTCGGCTACCAGGTGGTCGCCAACGTCTACGGCGCGGAACAGGCGGCGGTCGCGTCGGTGATGGCGGCGATCGTCGTGCCGCTTTACAACGTGCTGGCGGTCTTTACGCTGGAGTACTTTAAAAACCGCAAAAGCGGGCTGAAGCCGGTGCTGCTGGGCATCGCCAAAAACCCGCTGATCCTGGGGGCGCTGGCCGCCTTCGCCTTCAAGCTGCCCGGCATCCCGCTCCCCACCCCCGTCCATACCGCCCTCACCGACATGGCGGGTATCGCGACGCCGCTGGCGCTGGTGGTGCTGGGCGGCACTTTCCACTTTAACGCGCTGCGGAAAAACGCCGGGGCGCTGGCGCTGGGGACGTTTGGGAAAATCATCCTCTCCCCGCTGGTCATGGTGCCGGCCGCGGCGGCGCTGGGATTCCGGGACGCGGCGCTTTTGTCGCTGGTGATCGTCTTCGCGTCGCCGGCGGCGGTCAACTCCTACACGATGGCGGCGGCCTACGGCCACGACCCGGAGCTGGCCGGGCAGCTGGTGGTCGTGACCAGCATCGTCTCGATGGCGTCGGTATTCGGCTGGATCTTCCTGCTGCGGACGGTGGGCCTGATCGCCTAGCAGCGATCCGCCCGACATCTTGCCAACCCTTCCCGTCTATGCTACAATAAAAGAAAAACCCGGCGCAGGGCCGGAGAAAGGGGTGTCGCCCGATGGCTGAAAGCAGACTGCCGCACGACCACGGCCAGCCGATCGAACAGAAACTGGAAAACCTCCCGGACGCCGCCGGGTTCCAGATGGTGGCCGACCTGTTCAAACAGCTGGCCGACCCTACCCGGCTGCGGATCTTCTGGCTGCTCTGCCACTGCGAGGAGTGCGTCATCAACATCTCCTCCCTGGTCGGGATGAACAGCCCGGCGGTATCCCACCATTTAAAGCTGCTCAAAAGCGCCGGGCTGATTATCAGCCGCCGGGACGGGAAAGAAGTCTATTACAAGGCCGCCGGCACAAGGCAGGTCCAGCTGCTCCATGGGATGATCGAGGCGCTGATGGCGATCACCTGCCCCGCCCCCTGCCCGCCGGACCGGTAACAGGCGCCGCAAAAAACGCAAATGAAAGCCGCCGCGGCTTCTTCCCCATCGGGGAGAAAGTCCGCGGCGGCTCTTTTTTCCGGCAGGCCCTTCTTCAGCCCACCGGGATGACCAGGCCGCATCTCGCTTTGACGTCCGTCTTCTCAAAATAGGCGTTTTCCAGCGGGATCCATTCGTTAAAAAACCGCTGCGCCATCTGCGGGGTATTGCGGCGCAGGATCCGCTCCCGCTGCCGCGCGGGGGATATCTCCAGGAAAACCGAAAGATCGTAACAGGCCGCAAGGGCGGGATGCATCGAATAGGCGCCCTCTATGACGGTCAGCCTGCCGGGCCGGACTTCTTCCGCCTCCCCCAGCGACATGGAAGAACAGTCAAACTTCCGGTAATAAACCGTCTCTCCCCGGCGCAGCGGCAGCAGCACCTCTTTTAAAAAACGTTCCCGGTCGACGTTGCCGCCGGCCTCCGCCAGCCGTTCCGGCGTCCGCTGGGCGGGCTGGAGAAAGAAGTCGTCCATATGGAAGACGGTGCAGCCGTACAGCTTTTCCAGCAGCCCGCCCAAAGTCGACTTGCCGCTGGCGCTGCCGCCCTCGATGGCGACGGCCGTACGCCCGGCTGCGCGCCGCTTATCCAGCGCGGCAAACAGCGGTAGGAACGGGATATACCGGTTGGCGATCACGCGGTACGCGGGCCGGTAGGCAGCCCTGAAGGCATCTGAATGATGGAGGGCCGGGAACCCTTCCGCTTCCCAGCGGGATACGGCCCGCCGGAATTCTTCCGCCCCAAACGGCAGCGCCCCCTGCCGGGCCAGTTCCCCCGCCGTTTCGAGCTTGCGGCGCAGCTCCGTTACGCTCCCCTTTTCCAGGCCCGCCGACAGGACGAACAGCTTGCCCAGCGTATCCGCGCCAAGCCCTTCCCCCAGACAGGCCAGCGGGACGCGGCTGTACCCGCCGTCCAGCGGCTCGGCCGCGCAGCCGCCCCGGCCTGTACCGCCCAGGGCGGCATATTCGCCGGCGATCGACCCCACTGCCGTTTCCGGGGAAGACACCAGGTGTTCGCATCCAAACACGCTCTGGTATAAAAATTTCAGCAGGTCCTGCGCCTGCATCTGCGGGTACGCCCGGCAGTGCCGGAGCAGCAGCGCGCGCGTCCCTTCGGCATTCATTCTGTTTTCCATTTCATCCCTCCCGCAGGCGCAAAACCTTCGGGTTATCCAGGGCCATCACCAGCACCGGGATCAGCAGGATCTGGACGACGATGCCGGGGACCGCGTTGAAAAACGCCCCCGCAAGGAAGGCCGAAAGGGTAAAGCTGCTGCCGCTGAGGCCCATACAGGTAAACATGGCCGCCCCCCAGACCAGCCGCCCGGCCACCATCGCCGTCAGCAGCGAAAGGTAGATATAGGGCTTTTTCCGGGGGAGCGCCCGGTGCATCCATCCGGCAACCGCGCCGTAAGCGGCAAGCTCAAAGGCCATGCACAGCGCCGTCGGGAAAAACGGCGGCATCCCCAGCGTGACCGAACGGAACAGCGGCGCGATGATCCCGACCGCAAGGCCCCAGGGCCAGCCGCAGATAAAGCCGCAGAGCAGGACGGGGATATGCAGCGGGCAGAGCATCGAGCCGATCTCCGGTATCTGCCCGGTCAGAAACGGCAGCACATACGCCAGCGCCAGAAACAGGGCGGCAAGCACCATACGCAGGATCCGGTTATTTCTTTTCATAGTGAACTCCTTTCCAAAACGAAAAAAGGCGTCATTATCCCTTCCGGGACAATGACGCCTTCCTGGCATCGTTTATACACATATCGGCGTTTGGATGTTGATGCGGAAAGGGGCTTCAGCCCCCGCGCCGCCCTTCTGGACGACGGAGAAATTATAGCACAAAACACGCGCGCCGTCAAGTCCGGTCCTGCGGCTCCGAAGGGCCAAATGTCACCGCCCGCCGGCAAAGTTATACAGCATCCGCTTCCGCAAAACCGCCGTATCCGCCCCCAGCGCCTCCGCCAGCGCGTAGGCGAAGGGGTAAGGGGTCGCCGGGCCCTGGCTGGTGATCAGGCTGCCGTCCCGGACGACCGGCTTATCTTCAAAAATGCCG
>CALXKG010000133.1 GCA_944388825.1 uncultured Clostridia bacterium
AGCCTGCTTCCATGGAAAGAAACAACCGCGGCAGAAAGCCCCGCAGAAAAGTCTGCGCTTTCTGTGTTGATAAGGTCGAGAACATCGATTACAAGACCATCGGCAAATACAGCCGCAAGGTCCTGTCGGAAAGAGCGAAGATCATCCCCAGACGGGTCACCGGCACCTGCGCGAGACACCAGCGCCAGCTGACTGTCGCCGTCAAGCGCGCCCGGATCATCGCCCTGATCCCGTTTGTCAACGACTAAACGAATGGACAAAAGCCCGCTGCCCTCTTCGGAGGACGGCGGGCTTCTTCGTTTTAATGAATAATGAAGAATGTCGGTTGGACGCTCCGCGTCCTCCATTTTAAACGCGCGAAGCGCACCTTAATTATTCATTATTCATTATTCATTATTCATTCTTCATTAAATAAAACGGGTAGGGGGATTTCCGCCTTTTCCGGGTCCTGACGCTGAAACTGGCAGGACCAGGTGACTTCCCCCGGCAGGTCGAAGTGGCGGGCGGATACGGCGGTATGCCCCGCCCCGATCCCCCGGACAATGACCGCTGTCGGCCCGTCGCCGGGGTACCGGTCATCGGGGGATATATCCCGCAGCCGCACCTTCCCTTTCCCGGGGTCGGGGGAGAGGGTGTAGCCCATCCGCCAAAGGCAGCGGGGCGCGGCGGACGGCAGGCAGCCCTCCTCCAACATCATAGGCGCAAATTCTGTGACCGTCAGCCTCAGTTCCCCGCCGCCTGGGTGCGGGAGGGTAAACGCCTGCCCCGGGCCCGAGACGGTGAACCGGGCGGCCTCTATCCAATATGGGTCATGGGTGACCGTGAGGGTAACGGGGCCGGAACAGCCTTCCTGCCAGCGGAAACCGGCCCGCTGGATCTCCCAGCACCGGGACGCATCCAGCCCGTAGTGCAGCACCGCCTGCCCCACCCGCAAAAGGCTTTTCCATTCCCCGTCCGACCGGGGGAAACCGGGGTAATAGCCGGCTTCCGCGCCCCGCTGCTCTTTCGGGCAGCCGGACGCCGGCTGAAGGCAGACCGATACTTCCAGCCCGTCCCGGCTCTGCGCCGCCAGCATCTGCCGCACCGTATCCGGGGAACGGCGGATGGCGACGTCGGCGACAAACCAGCCGTCCACCACCCCGTACCCGACGACCCGGCCCTCCTCCCCGCCCCAGCGGAAGGGGATGGGGGCGCAGGCGGGCGGATATTGCGCGCCCTGTCCATAAGCCCGGGGGAACGGGGCGTCCGCCTGGGCCGGTTCCGTCTCTTCCGGCCCCTCTTCCGCCGGGTAGGTAAGGTCGGATTCCGAAAACCCTTCCCGCGCCTTCGCCATATAATCGTAGGGGTCTTCCATCCGCCCGAGGGAAAAGGCGCGGGCCAGCGCCTCGAGGGCCGCGCGGCCTTCCGCGCCCGGCTGGTCTTCTTCCACAAACCGGATAAACGTCTCTTTATCCCACTGCCAGGCCTGCTCGATCGCGGCGGTCGAGCCGCAGGCCAGCAGCAGCCGGACAAAGTCCTTCAGGTTTCGGGCCACCGGGTGGACCCGCTCCCCCTCCCCGTTCATCGGGCTGACGGCGTAGACCGTCTCCCGGCCGGGAGCCAGGCAGAAGTGGATGCCGTCGACGCCGGCCGAGCCGATGATTTTCGCCCCCAGCGGCGTGCAGAAATAATGTTCCTCCCCCTCGTCCCAGGCGGGGTTCGGGGCGAGGCAGAGGGCCTCCCCCCGCCCTTCTTCCAGCAGGAAGGCACGGAGGGTTTCAAGGGTCAGCGGCTGCATAGATCAAACTCCTTCCCAGCTGCCGATCAGCGTTTCAAAAATTTCCCTGGTGAACGCCGGGACGGCCGCCAGCATCCGTTTCAACTTCATATCCATCGTTCCTTTCCGGTTTCATCGGGGTCTCCCCCTGCATACCAGTATAGCCGGAAAAGGCGGCAGAGCCGTGAAAACGGGATGAAGGCGGGATGAACCCGCCCCGATCGGGTGTAAACAATTTGTGACGGGCGTGTGCGCGTCAGGCGGACGGGTCTAAACATCCCGCATATCCGGCATTTTTACCCCTCCCGTATAAACCCGGCCTCGGCGACCTCGTCCACCGGGACGAACCCCGCCTTCCGGTAAGCGCGGTTGGAGGCGGGGTTGGCGGCGTCGGCGAAGAGGGCGGCATACCGGTACCCCTGCCCGAGGATCACCCGTCCAAGGGCCGCCGCGGCGGCTGTGGCGTAGCCTTTCCGACGGTAGATGGGCGGGGTGTAGACCGGCCCGACCGACCGGCCGTGGGGCATCCGGCGGGAACTGGCGGCGAGGCAGACCGGGACGCCCTCCACCTCGTAGAGGTAGACCTGCCCGTCCTTTACCCTGCCTTCCGCCTCCTCAAAGTCCAGCGCCGCCGGGGCGTGGAAGCAGTCCTCCCGGAAGGCCCGCAGCCAGTAGGCGATAAAATACAGGTCCTTTTCATCCGCCGGCCGCAGCTTCCCGGGCTGCGGGACGTCCGCCGCCTTCTCCAGCCGGTAGACCGTCTCCGCCATCGTCACTTTCCAGGACACCTTCTCCGCACGGCTGTAGACGTCCGCAAACCGCTTTGCGGTTTCCGCGGGCCCGATGACGCCCGGGAGCGGAAAACCGCCATACCGCCCGCACAGCAGCGCCAGCGCCGCGTCCGGGACCTCTTTCCCGGCGACGATCAGGTTATAGGGCGGCGTCCGCAGCGCCGCGAGGACAGGCGTCCCCCCGTCCAGCACCGCCGCCATCTCCCAATCGGCGGAAGCGGCAGGGTCTTCCCGCCCGGCGTCCAGAAGCCCCAGCATCAGGTTGTTTTCCGCCTCATGCCGGGCCAGGAACGGCTCTGCGGTTTCGGAAAAGGCGTGTATATCCGCGTAGGTGATCAGCTGCATATGGAGTCCCCCTTTGGGTAAATTGCCCACAGTATACCATACCTGCCGGCAAATGTCCATAGAAAAGCGCGTCTGCGTAAAAGGAAAAAGGATAAAAAAAACACGCCCTGTCTTTCAGGGCGCGTGAGGGGGGCCGCGAAGCGGCTTTTTCTTTTCTCTCTCTCGAAGAGAGATTTTCTTTCTTTTTCTTTTCTTTTATTTTCTTTTCTTTTATTTGTGCGGTTCAGCGCGCTTTCCCGGCGCTTTTTGCAGCAGGCTGTTTCCTTTATGCGGCAATCTGCGGTTTATATGTACCTCTTCTGCAACCGATTGCAGCAGAATGTATCCCTTGTGCAGCAGATCGCAGTCCGAATGTACCCTTTCTGCAGCAGATTGCAGCAGAAAGTATTCCTTATGCAGCAGATTGCAGCAGATT
>CALXKG010000134.1 GCA_944388825.1 uncultured Clostridia bacterium
CGCGGGGGAGATTCCGTTCCTCTCCATCGGCGACCTGAACCTAGGCGCCGTCGACCTGTCCATCCCCGGCCCCGTCACCCTCTCCGGCATCGAAGAGGCGGAGGCGCTGGCCGAAGAGTATGTCCGAACTTCCATCTGATCCGGGAGGTATCATGCGCACCATCCTCATCACGATCCTGATTTTTGCGGTCATCATCTTTATCCACGAGTGCGGCCATTTCTTTGCCGCCAAACTCTGCGGCGTCCGGGTCAACGAGTTCGCCCTCGGCATGGGCCCGGCCCTTTTCCATTTCGATAAAGGGGGCACCCGCTACGCCCTCCGGCTTTTCCCCATCGGCGGCTTTGTCAGCATGGAGGGGGAGGACGGCGGCTCCGGCGACCCCCGGGCATTCTGCAACCAGAAGGTCTGGAAGCGGATCGTCATCGTCTGCGCCGGGGCGTTTATGAACCTGGTGCTGGGTTTCCTGGTGGTGGTCGCGATGACCGCCCCTTCCGACCGGCTGCCGACCCTGACCGTCGCCCAGTTTTATGAAAACGCCTCGACCGCCGCCACCGGCCTGCGGGAAGGGGATACGATCCTTGCGGTCAACGGCCGCCCGGTCTGGGTGGACAGCGACCTGGTCTACAGCCTTTCGGCCGATGAAGACGGGGTGGTCGACCTGACCGTCCGCCGGGACGGGGAAAAGACGGAGCTTCCGGACGTCGCGTTTGCGGTGGCGGACGGGACGCTGACCGTCGACTTTACGGTGGTGGGGGAGGACGCGACCCTTTTTAGCGTCCTGGGCTACTCCTTCCGCAAGTCGGCCTCGATCGCGCGGCTGGTCTGGCTGGAGATCGGCCAGCTGATTACCGGCCAGGCGTCGGTCAACGACCTCACCGGCCCCATCGGCACCGCCCAGGCGATCGGCGAGGCGGCGAGCGCCGGCCTTTCGACGACCCTTGCCCTCACCGCCTTTATCGCCATCAACGTCGGCATCTTCAACATCCTGCCGGTCCCCGCGCTGGACGGCGGGCGGCTGATCTTCCTGCTGTTCGAGCTGGTCACCCGCCGCCGGGTCAAGCCGGAGCACGAGGCGTATGTCCATTTTGCGGGCTTTGTGCTGCTGATGCTGCTGATTCTCTTTGTCACCTATCACGATATTGTCAATCTCCTGAACGGGTGATATAATAAAAAAGACTGTTGAAAACTGCACGATCAAGGTGATAAAAATGTCCAAACGCAACCTCATCCCCGTCAGGGTCGGGAACCTGACCCTCGACGGGCGCCACATCCATATCCAGTCGATGCTCTCCGTCCCCAGCACCGACATCCCCGGCAGCGTCGCCCAGGCCAAGGCGCTGGAGGCCGCCGGGTGTGAGATCCTCCGGGCGGCGATCCCGGACAAAGAGGCCGTCGCCCTCATCCCGGCGCTGAAGGAAGCGGTCTCGATCCCGCTGGTGGCCGACATCCACTTTGATTACCGGCTGGCGCTGGAATCGGTGGCGGCCGGCATCGACAAGATCCGCATAAACCCCGGCAACATCGGCGACGACGGCCATGTCCGGGAGGTGGCCAGGGCCTGTGCCGCGAGAGGCGTCCCCATCCGCATCGGGGTCAACTCCGGCTCGGTCGAGAAGGAAATCCTCGCCCGGTTCGGCGGCCCGACCGCCGAAGCGCTGGTGGAGAGCGGGCTTTACCATGTCCGGCTGCTGGAAGCCTGCGATTTCGACCAGATCGTCGTCTCGCTGAAATCTTCCGACGTCCGGACGATGGTCTCCGCCTACCGGATGCTGGCGGCCCGCTGCCCCTACCCCCTCCACCTCGGCGTCACCGAGGCGGGGACCGAGCGGATGGGGCTTGTGAAGTCCGCCGCCGGTATCGGGAGCCTGCTGATGGACGGCATCGGGGAGACCATCCGCGTCTCGCTGACCGCCGATCCGGTGCGGGAGGTCTACGCCGCCCGGGACATCCTGAAGGCCCTCGGCTACCCGACCGGGACGCCGGATCTTGTCTCCTGCCCGACCTGCGGCCGGACGCGGATCAACCTGATCGCGCTGGCAAACGAAGTGGAGGAACGGCTGAAGGGCGTCCATAAGGACATCACCGTCGCCTGCATGGGCTGCGTCGTCAACGGCCCCGGCGAGGCGCGGGAGGCGGATATCGGCGTCGCCGGCGGAAAGGGGGTCGGCGTGCTGTTCAAAAAGGGGCAGGTGCTGCGCACCGTCCCGGAAGGGCAGATCGTCGACGCGCTGATGGAAGAAATTGAGAAAATGTAAGGCCGCGTCCCCCTGAAAGCCATCGGCCGATGAAACGCTTCATAAAACATACCCTGTAAAGTGGGAAAGGATGGAAAGACTTGCCCGGCTGTAAATTCCTCACCATTTTCGGCGAATATCTTGCCGAACCGTTTTTGACCCTCTTCGATTCTGCCGAGATCCTCTCGCTGACCGCCGACGAGGAGACCCAGCAGATCCGCGCCGAGGTGAAAAGCGAAAGCTGTATCGGAACGCAGGCCGTCTGGGACTGCCAGACCGCCATCCTGCGGGCGACGGGGCTTCGCATCTTCAAGATCCAGATGAAGTACCTGCCGACCCTCTTTTCCCCCGATTGCTTCCCGTCGGTCGTCGAAGAGCTGAAGACGGTCAATTCGGTCGTCAACGGCTTTTTTGAAGGGGCGGAGGCGTCGCTGGAAGGGGATACCCTCCGTATCGCCCTTAAAAACGGCGGCCGCCAGATTCTGGAGACCGCCCATGTCGGCCGGGATATCGAGCGGATCATCCACGACCACTTTTCCCTCGCCCTCACCGTCCGGTTCGACGGGGAGGACGTCGTTTCGCCCGCCGGTTACCCGCCGCCCCCGCCTGTGGCCTGCGCCCCGCCGCCCGAACGGCGGCAGCCGCCCGCCCGCCCGTCCGCGCCCGGCGGATTTGGCGGCGGCGGCCGGGGCTTTTCCCGCCGGGATTCGGTTCTGAAGGAGCCTTCCGCCGTCACGGTCAACTTTGCCCAGCTGCACATCAAAGAGACCGCCACCCTCTTAAAGGGGCGCAAGATCACCCAGGAACCGGTGCCGCTGCGGGAGGTCAATATCTCCAGCGGCAGCGTCGTCGTCTGGGGGGACATCTTTGCCGCCGAGAGCCGGGATACCCGGGACGGCAGCAAGGTGATCCTCACCTACTCCTTCTCCGACTACACCTCCTCCAACATCTTCAAGATCATCGACGACGCGAAGAATAAGGAGCGCTACGGCCTTCTGAAGGTGGGCGCCACCGTCCTCATCCGCGGCGACGTCGTCGACGACAAATACGACCGGGAGATCTCGATCAAGCCCTACGACATCATGATTGTCGAACGGATCCCGAAGACCGACGACGCCCCCCGGAAGCGGGTGGAGCTGCACTGCCACTCGAAAATGTCGGCGATGGACGCGGTGGCGGAGGTTTCGGACATTGTAAACACCGCCGCCCGCTGGGGCCATCCGGCCGTTGCGATCACCGACCACGGGGTCGTGCAGGCCTATCCGGAGGCGGTGTCCGCCCTGGACGGCGTCCGCAAAAATGGCGGGAAGTTAAAGCTCATCTACGGGGTCGAGGACTACTTTGTCAACGACTGCGAGGACGCGGTGCACGGCCCCGACGCGCGGCCCTTTTCGGGGGAATTCGTCGTCTTCGACGTCGAGACGACCGGCTTAAGCCCCGCCTCCGACCGGCTGACCGAGATCGGCGCGGTGCTGCTCAGCGGGGGAGAGGTGAAGGATTCGTTTGACACCTTCGTCAACCCCGGCCGCCCGATCCCGCCCGACATCACCAAGCTCACCAGCATCACCGACGAGATGGTCCGGGACGCGCCGGACGAGGCGGAAGCCCTCCGGCAGTTCCTCGCCTTTGCCGGGGACCGGCCGCTGGTCGCCCACAACGCTTCGTTCGATATCTCCTTTATCCGTTCGGCGGCGGGCCGCCACGGCATGGACGTCCCCAACACCTGGATCGACACGCTGCCCATCGCCCGCAGCCTCTACCCGGAGCTTGGGCGGTACAAGCTGGACGTGATCGCCAAATACCTCGAGCTGGAAGAGTTCCACCACCACCGCGCCTGCGACGACGCGGCGGTCCTGGGGCAGATCTTCTGCAAAATGGCCGAAAAGATGGAGGCCGAGCTGGATATTCACTCTTCCGGCGGGTTAAACGGCCGCCTCCGGAGCGGCGACCCCAAAACCCTCAAGACCTACCACCAGATCCTCCTGATCAAAAACAGCCTGGGGCTGAAAAACCTCTACAAGCTGGTGTCGCTGGCCCATGTCCAATACTTCTACCGCCGCCCCCGCACCCCCAAAAGCGAGCTTATGAAATACCGGGAAGGGCTGCTGGTCGGCTCGGCCTGCGAGGCGGGGGAGCTGTTCCGGGCGGTCGTAGACGGCAGGCCGTTTGAAGAGCTGTGCGCGATCGCCGGCGTTTACGATTACCTGGAGATCCAGCCGATCGGCAACAACGAGTTCATGCTGGAGGCCGGGCAGGCCGAAAGCCGCGCCCAGCTGATGGAATTCAACAAAACGATCGTCCGCGTCGGCGAATACCTGCATAAGCCGGTCGTCGCCACCGGCGACGTCCACTTTATGAAGCCGGAGGACGCGATCTTCCGGACCATCCTGCTGGCCGGCATGAAGTTCAAGGACGCCGACCACCAGGCCCCCCTCTATTTCCGGACGACCGAGGAGATGCTCCGGGAGTTCGACTATCTGGGCCCCGAAAAGGCCTTTGAGGTAGTCGTTTTGAACCCGCAGAAGATCGCCGACATGATCGAGGACGACATCCGTCCGATCCCGAAAGGCACCTACCCCCCCGGCATCGCCGGGTCGGAGGAGGACCTGCAGCGGATCACCTGGGCCCGCGCCAGGGAGATCTACGGCGACCCGGTGCCGGAGCTGGTCGCAAACCGGCTGGAGCGGGAGCTTGGCTCCATCATCAAGCACGGGTTTGCGGTTTTGTACATGATCGCCCAGAAGCTGGTTTATTACTCCGAGCAGCACGGCTACCTGGTCGGCTCCCGGGGCTCGGTCGGCTCCTCCTTTGTCGCCCATATGGCCGGTATTTCGGAGGTCAACCCGCTTTCGCCCCACTATATCTGCCCTGGCTGCAAGCATTCGGAGTTCATCACCGACGGTTCGGTCGGCTCCGGCTTCGACCTTCCGCCGAAGGACTGTCCGGTCTGCGGGACCCGGATGAACCAGGACGGGCACGACATCCCGTTTGAGACCTTCCTCGGCTTTGACGGGGATAAGGAGCCGGATATCGACTTAAACTTCTCCAGCGAATACCAGTCCTACGTCCACCGGTATACCGAGGAGCTGTTCGGCACCGACCACGTCTTCAAGGCGGGCACCATCTCGACCGTCGCCGAAAAGACGGCGTTCGGGTATGTGTTAAACTACCTCTCCGAGCGGGGGAAGACCCTCCACCGGGCGGAGGAGCTGCGGCTGGCCAAAGGGTGCGAAGGGGTCAAGCGGACGACCGGCCAGCACCCCGGGGGGATGGTCGTCATCCCGTCCGACTACGACGTCTACGACTTCACCCCGATCCAGCACCCGGCCGACAAGGCGGACAGCGACATCCTGACCACCCACTTCGACTTCCACTCGCTCCACGACACCATCTTAAAGCTGGACGAGCTGGGGCACGAAGTCCCGACCCTCTATAAGCACATCGAGGACATGACCGG
>CALXKG010000135.1 GCA_944388825.1 uncultured Clostridia bacterium
CGCCGGCCGGGATGCAGATGGTCGCCTGGATGTGGTTTTCCCGGGCGGCGAGGGCGACGCCCTGGGCGTGGTTGCCGGCCGAGCAGGCGATGACCCCGGCGGCCTTTTCGGCGTCGGAGAGCTGGGAGATCTTGTAATAGGCCCCCCGCACCTTGAAGGAGCCGGTCACCTGCAGGTTTTCCGGCTTGAGGTAGAGGTCGCACCCCGGCGCCAGCTTGGACGCCTTCACCAGCTCGGTCCGGTGGAGAACTTTTTTGAGGATAAACGAGGCCTGGTAGATTTTATCTAATGAAAGCATGAAAACCCCTCCAATTTATGCAAATGAATAATGAATATTGAAGAATAAAAAATGACGGTACGCTTCGCTGATTGAATTTTACTGCTTCCCAGGGGAAATTTTGAAATTGTCCCGCAGGGACATCTTCCTGTAACCCGCAGGGTTACGCTTCATGCACGCCTTTGGCGTGCGCTTCATCGCCCGCAGGGCGGCTTCATGCGACCAAAGGGAGCGCTTCATTCAGATCGTCATCGCCATCGCCCCGGTCCGGAGCATCTCGCGGATGCCAAACGGCTGGAGCAGTTCCGCGAAGGAATCCAGCGTCCGGGAATCCCCCGAAAGCTCCAAAATCATCGTCTCCGGCCCCGCGTGGAGGACGGCGGCATGGAAAGCGTTGGCGATCTCGATCAGTTTGCTGCCGGACTCTTCGGTGCGGCCGACCTTGACCATCAGATGTTCCCGCTTGACCGCGCGGGAGGGGTCGAGGATCGCCACCTCCAGGACGTCGTACAGCTTATCCAGCTGCTTTTCCACCTGGCGGGAAATCCGCTCGTCCCCCCGCACGACGATGAAGATATGGGAGACGGCCGGGTCCTGGGACTGGGCCGCGACGATCGAGACGATGTTGAAAAACCGGCGGCTGAACAGCGCGCAGACCCGCTGCAAAAGCCCGGGGTTGTTGCGGGCGGTGACTTTAACAAGAATATCTTTTTCCATCGGTTCCATCCTTTCAGTATGGAAATATATCGACCTATCATTCGGTTACTGAAAAAACGTCAGAATCAGCGCTGGCGTGAAAATAACGAAGAAACGGGGGCAGTCAGAAAAGTTTTACTCGATTTTTTTAAATCGCGGGAATTGGGAGGGCAGAGCCCGTGCTCTGTACGGGTTTGCCGTACCGCACCCCTTTCCTTACTACTGCCTCTATCAGGGTTTATGCCGCGCAGCGACCATCCAATCGTCAAAAATCACATCTCCAACAGCGGCTGTTCGACCGAGCTGCCGCCCGGCACCATCGGCAGGACGTTCAAGTCCTGGTTGATCCGGCAGTTGACCAGCGCCGGTTCCTTGCAGCCGACCGCCGCCTGCAAGACGGGGGCGATCTCCTCCGCCGTATTGATCTCAAAATAGCGGATGCCGAAGCCCTCGGCCAGTTTCTGAAAGTCGGTCTT
Organism: uncultured Clostridia bacterium; assembly: GCA_944388825.1. Lineage (GTDB taxonomy): Bacteria > Bacillota > Clostridia > Oscillospirales > Ruminococcaceae > Faecivivens. The sequence goes on from CALXKG010000135.1 coordinate 1,450, forward strand.
CTTTTCCAGCGTCGTCTGGGAATAGCGCTTGCCGTAGAAGAGGTTCTGCCACTGCCGCACCATCCCGAGGACGCCGTTGTTCATCAAAAGCTCGACCACCGGGATGTTATACTTGGCGGCGGTGGAAAGCTCGTTCATGTTCATGTAAAAGGAGCCGTCCCCCGCGACGTTGACGACCAGCCGGTCGGGGTTGCCCAGCTGGGCGCCGATCGCGGCCCCCAGCCCGAAGCCCATCGTCCCCAGGCCACCCGAGGTGATGAACTGCCGGGGGCGGCGGAAGGTGAAGTACTCGGCCGCCCACATCTGGTGCTGGCCCACCTCGGTCGAAAGGATCATATCCTCCCCGCCGATCGCGTACAGGGCCTCCATCACCGCCTTGGGGGTGACGGCCCCTTCCGCCGGGGCGGGCTGGGCCAGCGGGTATTCGGGCTGCCAGGCGCCCACCTGCCCCATCCACTCGGCGTGGCGCAGCTGGGGGATCGACTTGTTGAGGGCCGCGAGGATCGCCCGGGCGTTCCCTTTGAGCCGGATGTCCACCCGGACGTTTTTGTTAAACTCGGCGGGGTCGATGTCGATCTGCAAGATCCGGCAGTTCCGGCCGAACGTGCCGGTGTCGCAGGTGACCCGGTCGGAAAAGCGGGTGCCGACCGCGATCAGCAGGTCGCAGTCCCGGATGCAGCAGGAAGCGGTCTTGGTGCCGTGCATCCCCAGCATCCCCACATAGCGGGGGTCGGCCTGGTCAAACCCGCCCTGGCACATCAGCGAGCAGGAGACCGGCGCGTCCACCTTTTTGGCAAAGGCGCTAAGCTCCTCCGCAGCGCCGGCGCTGATGACGCCGCCGCCGGCGTAGATAAACGGCCGTTTGGCCTCCCGGACCATCTCGACCGCCTTTAAGTACCAACCCTGGTCGGGCATCGGCGGCTCGGGGACAGGCTCGGGGGAGACGGGGGTATATTCGCAGACCGCCGCGGTGATGTCCTTCGGCACGTCGATCAGCACCGGGCCCTTGCGGCCGGTGTTGGCGATGGTAAAGGCGGTGCGGATGATGCCGGCCAGGTCTTCTACCCGCCGGACGAGGAAGTTGTGCTTGGTGACCGGCATCGTCACGCCGGTGATGTCCACCTCCTGGAAGGAATCCAGCCCCAGCTGGGCAGAGGTGACGTTGCCGGTGATCGCGACGACCGGCGAGGAGTCCATATAGGCGGTGGCCAGCCCGGTCACCAGGTTGGTCGCCCCGGGGCCGGAGGTGGCGAGGCAGACCCCGACCCGGCCGGTGCTGCGGGCGTAGCCGTCGGCCGCATGGGCCGCACCCTGTTCGTGGGCGACCAGCACATGGCGCAGCTGCGGACATTTGTAGAGGGCGTCGTAGATGTTGAGCACCGCCCCGCCCGGATAGCCGAAGATGGTGTCCACCTTCTGTTCCAGGAGGCACTGGAGGATAATTTCAGAACCATTTAGCTGCATATTCTTCTTCCTTTCGGTATTAAAGCAAAACGTAAAAAAGGCTTCCATCTCCCGCAAGAGATGAAAGCCATACGCTTCCACGGTACCACTCTTATTGCCGCGACGGCGGCCGCTTTACGCATCCAGCAATGCGCGTCCCGATAACGGGGGAACCGGGCCTGCCTACTAGGGGGGAACCTGTTCAGCTGCCTGCTCGAGGGCGATAAGACCGTTCCGCGCCCGCGCCGCCTCGCACCGCCCGGCGGCTCTCTGGAGCGTTTGCGGGGCCCGTCCCTGTCCCTGCATTTCCCTGTTGATGGTATACGTCTATTATAGTCGAAAGGAGGCGGGCTGTCAAGGGCTTTTCCCCGGTAAACCGCCGGAAAAAGGGGGATTTTACCCGCGGAATTTCGCGATCCCCTTTTTGATCTCGTCGATAACGCCCGGGTCCTGCTCTTCATCCAGCCGCTTGACCAAAAAGGTGACGGCGGAGGAATACCGCATCTCCCCCAGCGCGTAGGCGGCGGCCTTCCGCTTGTCCGGGTCTCCCGAGGCGAGCAGCTCGATGAGCTTCGGCATATAGGAATCCATCTGCTCCTCCCCCAGCACCCGTACCGTCCGGATCAGGCTGTCCTTCCCACGTTTTAAGCACTTGTCGATGTACTTTTCGTCCCGCTCGTCGCAGGCCCGCCGGAGACGCTCGATTTCCTTCTCCGGGTCTTTTGCAAACAGCCCCATTCCCCACTCACCTTTCTCTCCGGCCGCCTATTTAACCCGCAAATGGGCGGCATCTTCATACCACATTTTCATTTAGTCAATCATCAGCAGCGGCAGCAGCAGTTTGCATTCCCCGCAGTACCAGCCTTCCGCCTCCTGCCCTGCCAGGATCGACTTATCGACCGTCTTCCGCTTGAAAAAACCCTTCCCCGCCTCGGACGCGGGCGTAAAGCTGAGGAGGGCGTAACCCTGGGCGGTGAAGAAGGTAAGTTTTCCTTTCTCCATCTCCCGTCCGCACTTTGGACACTGCATCTTAGTCACCTCATAAGCCTGCGTTTCCGGGGAAGCCCATAGCCAATTTCCCCTACAGCCTCCCCGGGAACCTATTTCTTACTGGATAAAGTCTTCCACTTCCGCCGCCGACGGGATCGACGCCTGCGCCCCCCGCCTGGAAACGGCGATTGCCGCGGCGGCGTTGGCATACCGGAGCGCCGGTTCCAGGCCGCCGTCCCACCGGGAAACGAAAGCGGCGGTGAAGGTATCCCCGGCGGAGGTCGAATCGACCGCCTTCACCTTCGGCGGCGGCATCAGCACCGACCCGTGGGGGGTGACGGCCAGCGCCCCCCTGCTTCCCAGCGAGACCAGCACCGTCCCGACCCCCTTTTGAAGGAGGGTTTTCGCGGCGGCCTCGCACTCCGCCCGGGAGCCGGCCGGCATCCCGGTCAATAGCGAAAGCTCCGTCTCGTTGGGCTTGATAAAGTCGCAGAGCCTCAGCAGCTCCTCCGGCAGTTCGCCGGGGGCGGGGGCCGGGTCGAGGATGACCGTCCTGCCGCGCGATTTGGCCAGCTTTGCCGCCGCCAGCACGGTCGGGAGCGGTATTTCCAGCTGCATGACCACGCAGTCGGCCGCCTCGATCAGCGCCCTGTGCGCTTCCACATCGGCGGGGGAAAGGGTCTCGTTCGCCCCGTGGACGATGATGATCGCGTTTTCCCCCTTTTGATCCACCGGGATAAACGCCTGGCCGGTGGGGACGTCCCGCCGCAGGATGCCGGAACAGTCGACCCCGGCGCTTTCGAGGTTCGCGAGGAGCCGTTCCCCCGCCGCGTCCCGCCCGACCGCGCCGATCATCGCCGTTTTACAGCCGAGACGCCCCAGCGCGTAGGCCTGGTTGGCCCCCTTGCCGCCGGGGTTCAGGGTCAGGGACTCCGCCGCGACCGTCTCCCCCGGCTGCGGCATCCGGGCGACGGAGATGGAATAGTCCAGGTTCAAGCTCCCGATGACGACTGCTTTTTTCATATTTGACACCGCCATTCTCTGTTGGGTTTTGGATTGTAGGGTTCATTTGTAACAACTTGATGGAAACGCACTGCCTAAAAGGCTCCCGCTCCGAGCCGCGTTTTGTGATTTTCTCCGCAGGAGAAACCGAAATTTCTTAAAGGAAAAACAGCTTTCGCCTGTTTTTCCCACTCCTTCCGGCGCATCCGCGCCACCTCCCTCGGAGAGGGAGGCCGGGGTTCATGCCTTCCGAAAAGTTGTATTGTTAATATAACAATATGATATTTATTTTGCTGCCCTTAAGGCAGCGACAAAGTTTCACTTTGATGGGCCAAAGGCGCTGCCTCCCCTATCCGCTTAAGGAGCAAGCCCCCTGGCAATCCCATATCCGGCGCAGCCGTTTTCCCCGCCCCGCACGCATAAGACCGGCCGTGGAAGGCCGGTCTTCGAAGCGCCAATCAGACGCCCGGAAAGTTACTTCGCCATACGGAACCGGGAAGCCCTCACACCTTCGTCACCAGCGCGGTGCCGACATTCGGCGCCAGCGTCAGCCGGACGGTATAGGCCCCGTTCTTCATCCCCAGCACCTGCGCCGGGTAGACCTTGCCGGTCAGCGTCTCATAGACTATCGGGTCGGTCTCCGACGGAACCGAGACGGTAATGGTCTCCGGCCCTTCGCCGAAGTTGACAAAGAAGTATTCCCGCTCCTCCCCTTTCCGGTAGCGGATATAGGCGACGCCCGAAAGGTCTTCGCCGGTATGCATGACCGGGTCGACGATCCAGCGGGGGTAGTAGCGGTGGTTGTTGACGTTGCGGCTGTTGCCCTCGACAAACTGGATGGGCGCGGGGGCGACGTGGGAGAGCCAGAAGCCCAGCGCGTCGGAGTCGGCCCCGTCGTTGACAAAGGCCATAAACCCGCCGTTTTTCAGGTCTTCAAAGATCCGCACGACTTCCCCGTCCTCTTCCTTCTTCATGCCGTACCGGGGCATACAGTCCATCAGGCAGAGGTTGCCGCCCTCCCTGGCGAACTGGTCGAGCATCTTCGCCACCGCAAGCGGGACGACCTCCGCCATCGGCAGGACAAAGGTGGTGTAGCGGGCGCCGGTGCGGGTGTTGACCAGCACCCCGTCCTCTACCTTAAACAGCCGGGCGGCGTCCGACGGGAAAACGGTGAAGTCGATGTTCTGCTCCTGCAGGCCGGTCAGCAGCAGCTGTTCCTTCTGGTCGATCTCGGCGGCCCGTTCGTCCAGGATGAGCGGCCCCCGCTGGTACATCGTCTGGTACCCCTGCCGGGAGAGGAAGTGGAGCCAGAACGCCTCCTGCGGGTGGTAGATCAGCGTCTCCTTTTCCGGGCTGCCGCCGGTCAGGAGCATATACATCCGGCGCTTCATATCGTTGGCCTCGGGCATCCGGTCCCAGTGGGCCCACTGGAAGAACTCGGACGGCGGCCAGTCGTTCGCCCGCTCTTCCCGGGTGGAGTAGAAGAAGCCGTGGTTGACGATCGTCTTGACCCCCTGCAGGTACATCCAGGAGACCATCCGCTGGTAGGATTCATACGAGAGGTCCCAGCCGCAGCCGGCGAACACCTCGCACATCAGCCCTTCCCGGCCGTAGCACTCCCCGGCGGAGGCGGCGAACTTGACGTTGAGGCTCCCGATCCCCTTGCCCAGGTGGTCGACGCCGGGGCGGGTGGTGGCGTCCATCTGCCGCATGAAGTCGCCGGAGTAACGGGCGTGGCCGGCCAGGGACTCTTCGCCCAGCAGATGGGCGGTGTAGGCGGTCCCGTGGGCCTCGCACCAGTCGCGGAGCCGGCTGTGGTAATTCTCTTTATAAAGCTGGGCGATCACATCGTAGTAGTCTACCCTGGTCCGGCCGGCCTCGTCCCCCGGCAGCACCAGGTCGGGAAGTTTGCGGCGGATGTCGTACCCCTTCATCTCCAGGAATTTTTCCGGCAGCTGGTCGGTCCAGGGGAAGGAGTGGGCAAACCGGGTCTCGTCGTTGAAGACCGCCTTGATGGTCGAGCCGAAGGCCCCCGGGAAGCGGTCGTTGTACTTTTCGTAGGTGAGGCCGATGAAGGTATCGGTCGCCTCCGCCTTCATATAGTCCGGTTCCCCCCGGCCGCCCTCGTCGTAGGGGTCGATCAGCAGCTGCACCTGGTAGACGACGGTGTCCCGGTCGCGCCGCAGGCAGAAATCCTTCATCGGGACGTTCATCGTCGCGATGACCATCGGCTGCAGGTAGGGGGTAAGGGGCAGCTGTTCCATCGTCTCGCGGTCGTAGACAAACAGGTTCATCGGCAGGGAGTCATAGTCCCCGTCCGGCCGCCCGGCGACGCCGAAAGGCCGCAGGTTCCCGTGGAACAGTTCCCCCGCCGGGACGTCGTAGCGGGTAAAGTAGAGGTAGCGCTCCCGCATATGCTCGTCGCGGCTGACCGCGCCGTTGCAGCTGCCGGCCGGCCAGTTGAACTCGTCGTACAGCCACATCGGCTCGCCGTGTTCCTTTTTATAGTCCAGCACCGTCTGGATGCGGCCGAACCATTCCTCGGTCATATAGTCGCCGATATAGCCGCTGCGGGCGTGGGGGGTCGCGCATTTGACGCCGGCCGCGGTCATCAGCTCCAGCTGCCGCAGGATCTCGCCGTCTTCCAGCCTGTCGTTCCAGAACCAGAAGGGGGACTGCGCCTCGTCCAGCGCGCCGCAGTCCTTCGGGTTTGCAAATATTTTCTTATCCAGTTCCATCAGTCTGTCCTCCTTATGCTCCGCCGGCAGACGCGGCGGTATTCCTGTCTCTATTATAACAGAAAAAAGCGGGCAAATAAAGGGACAAGTTTTATAAAATTAAGACAGTTTTTCTTCCCGCCTGTCTGGCTTTTCAAAATCCGCCGCGCCCCCCGCGCCGGATGCGGAGAGACGTGTGTCCTTCCCATAAAGACAAATCTTTTTCAGATTCTGTGCTGGACATACCCCGGTTTACCGGCTACAATAAAGGAAAGAACCTATGCAGGAGGACGGCAATATGCGGCTCATCATCACAGAAGACTACCGCGCCCTTTCGGAAAAGGCGGCGGGAATTTTTGCGGCGCAGGTCACGTTAAAGCCGGAGAGCGTGCTGGGGCTGGCGACCGGCTCGACCCCGGTGGGGATGTATGAGGCGCTCATCCGGCTGGCGAAGGAAGAAAACATCGACTTTTCCCGCGTCACCACCTTCAACCTGGACGAGTACCGGGGGCTGCCCGGCTCCCATCCCCAGAGCTACCGCTATTTTATGGACCACCGGCTGTTTATCCCGCTGGGGCTGGACCGCGCCCGCACCTTTATCCCCGACGGGACGGCGGACGACCCCGGCGCGGAGGCGCTGCGGTATGAGGCGGCCATCCAGGCGGCCGGCGGCGTCGACTTCCAGCTGCTGGGCATCGGCGGCAACGGGCACATCGGCTTTAACGAGCCCTGCGGCCATTTCCCCGTCCGCACCCACTTAGTCCAGCTGACCGGGAGCACCATCTCCGCCAACAGCCGCTTTTTCGCCTCGCCGGACGAAGTGCCCCGGGAGGCGGTCACGATGGGCATCGGGACGATCCTGAAGGCCAGGCGGGTGCTGCTGCTCGCCAGCGGTACCGGGAAGGCGGAGATCCTCTGGCGGGCGCTCTATGGCCCGGTCACGCCGGAAGTCCCGGCCTCTGTTCTGCAGCTGCACCCCGGCCTATGGGTCGTCGCCGACCGCGCGGCGGCGGCGGAGATCATCCTGCGGGAAGGGATAAGCGGTTAAACAGCATATAAAAGCGAAGCGCCCGGAGGTTTCCCCGGGCGCTCAGCTTGTCGAATAAGTCCTGCTGAAAAAGAAAAATAACTTTCCGACGCGCTCTAAAAATTAAATCACATTTTTTCCGGCGGCATGTACGGCGGAAAAAATACCTTGATCGGGACAAGTGTCGACCGTAGGCAGGCTGTCAGTCCCGATGTTATCTGTCGAAAAACTTGTTTTTCGACAG
>CALXKG010000136.1 GCA_944388825.1 uncultured Clostridia bacterium
GACGCCGCCGACCTTGATGCTGCCGGAGAGGACGTCGTACAGCCGCGGGATCAGCTGGACCAGCGTCGACTTGGAGGAGCCGGTGCCGCCGATGATGCCGATCGTCTCGCCGGACTGGATCGAAAGGTTGATATGCTCCAGCGTCAGGTTGTCGGGGTCGCGGGCGTAGGAGAAGGAGACGTTGTCAAACTCGATCGAGCCGTCTTTTACCTTGGTGACCGGGGCAGAGTCTTCCTTCAGGTCGGGCTCTTCGTCCAGTACCTCGACGATACGGTGCATCGACGCCAGCGAGACGGTGATCATCATAATGACCATCGAAAGCATCATCAGGCTCATCAGCGTCTGGGTGACGTAGCTGATAAAGGAGGAGAGCTTGCCGATCTCAAAGGAGCCGGCGACGACCATGTTGCCGCCGAACCAGAGGACCGCGATGATACAGCCGTACATACACAGCTGCATGATCGGGCTGTGTAAGATGACCAGCTTTTCGGCGAACAGCTGGGCCCGGCGGACGCCGTCGGCAGAGTTTTTAAACTTCTTGTTCTCATAATCCTCCCGGACAAAGGCCTTGACGACCCGGATCGCGGCGAGGTTCTCCTGGACGGAGTTGTTGAGGGCGTCATACTTCTCCATCATCGCCTCAAACCGCGGATGGGCGTGAGTCATGATCAGGAAGAGGCTGACGCCGAGGATCGGGATGACGACCAGGAAGATGGCCGACAGCTCGGGGTTGATGCGGATCGCCATGACCGCCGCGCCGATCAGCATGACCGGCGAACGGACCGCCATACGGATCAGCATCTGGAAGGCGTTCTGGGTGTTGGTGACGTCGGTGGTGAGCCGGGTGACCAGCGACGCGGTCGAAAACCGGTCGATGTTGGAGAACGAGAAGGTCTGTACCTTCTTAAACAGTTTGGCGCGCAGGTTTTTGGCAAACCCGGTCGCCGCGTGGGCCGCGGTGATGCCGCCGCCGGCGCCGCAGATCAGCGAGATGACGGTACACAGGATCATCAGCCCGCCCATTTTCAGCGTGTAGCCCATGTCTTTCATCTGGATGCCATAGTCGATCATATTCGCCATGATCAGCGGCAGGACGATGTCCATGACCGCCTCGCCCAGCATGATGAAAGGGGTCGCGATGGCAAATTTTTTGTACTTGCCAACGCAGGCCGCCAGCTTTTTGATCATACTATTCCTTCTTTCCTCTTATTTTCCAGGGCAGCGGCGCGCCGCCCCCATTTTGGCCGGTGGTTCGTCCCGGATGTTGTCCAGTATCCGGTTGAGGTATCCTTTCAGCCGGGAAACCTCTTCCGCGCTCAGCCCCCGGACCATCTGCGCGTTCTCCGCGTCCAGGCGCCGGTGCATCTCGGCGTGGATCGCGCGGCTCTTTTCGGTCTGGGCGATCTCCTTGTTGCGGCCGTCGGCTTCGCTGACCGTCCGGGTAATAAAGCCCTTGGCCTCCATCCGCTGTAAAAGTCCGGTGACGGTCGGGTTGGACAGGTGGAGGTGCTTCTCGATGTCCCGCTGGTTGACCTTTTTCCCTTCCCGCTCACAGCTGTCTAAATAGATCAGGATGTGCATCTGGGAAGAGGTAAGGTTTAACGCCTGCAGGTTCTGGTTGAAGCGGGTCTCCGCCGACAGATGAATGAATTTGAACAGCACGCCGAGGGGCATTTCCCCCTCCGGCCCATGGTCATTTTCGCCGCACATAGCAAGCTCCTTTCCAGCCATTTAGCGGGCTATCCAATAGCCCGCTATTCAATTATAGCGCGTCCCCGCCCAAAAGTCAACGGTTTTGCAACATAAATACCAAACTATATTCCGGTAGAAGAAAAGAAGAATTTTTGTCTATTTTGCAAAGGCGTTCAGCCGATCCGCCAGCTGCAATCCCCTTCCAGCCGGAGGTCCGCCTCGTAAAACGCCGTCATACCCTTGACCATCGAAACAAGGTCGCGGCTGCCGGCCGTCTCCCAGGCGGAGTGCATCGCCAGCTGGGCCAGGCCGATGTCGGCCGACGTGACCGAAACGTGCCGCCCGGACAGATGCCCCAGCGTCGAACCGCCCTGCACGTCCGAGTGGTTGTAGAAGGCCTGCACCGGGACGCCCGCCGCACCGCAGACCGCCCGGAAGACCCCGGCCGAGACGGCATCGGAGGTGTAGCGCTGGTTGCCGCTGAACTTGAGGACGATCCCCTCATTCAGCCAGACGCCGTTTTGCTGGTCGGCGGTCTCCGGGTGGTTGGGGTGGACGGCATGGGCGTTGTCGGCCGACAGCATAAAGCTGCCCGCCAGGGCGGCGGCGTGTTCCTCCTCCGTCCGGCCAGCTGCGCGGCTGATGCGGGCGAGGACGCTTTCGAGGAAATCGGAATCCGCCCCCTGCCTGGTGCCGCTGCCCACCTCTTCGTTGTCAAAAAGGCAGGCGGCCGGGACGTTGGTAAACGCCTCCGCATCCATGACCGCCCGCAGCACCGAGAAGGCGCATTCCAGGTCGTCCAGCCGCGGAGCGGAGATAAACTCCCCTTCCGGGCCCCAGACGGCGCCCGGCATCCGGTTGTAGACATAGAGGTCGGCGGAAAGGATATCTCCCGGCTCTGCCCCGGCGATAGCCGCCACTTCTTCCTTTATATCGCCGCCCGAAAGGCTGTAAAGCGGGCGCATATCGCTCTGCACCCGCAGCGGCTTGCCGTCGTTGACCCCGCGGTTGAAGTGGATGCAGAGGTTGGGGATGACCAGCATATCCTTCCCCGCGTCAAAGAGCAGCGGCTTGACCGCGTTCCCGTCCCGCACCATCAGCCGGCCGGCGACCGAAAGCGGACGGTCCATCCAGGAGGCGGAAATCGCCCCGCCGTACATCTCGGTGTCCAGCATCTGGTACTTCCCGCCGCAGGCGGCCATCCCGTTCGCCTTCAGCTTGTAGCAGGGGGAATCCAGGTGGGCGGCTGTGATCTGGAAGGCGCGGTACCCTTTTTCCGGCAGGCGGAAGGCGATGACCGACGAGAGGTTGCGGGTGACGTAATACCTGCCGCCGGGCGCAAGGCTCCAGGGCTCCGATTCCTTTAATTCGGAAAAGCCCGCCTCTTTCAGCAGGCGGACGGCGGACGCCGCCCCGTGGAAGGCGGTCGGCGACGCGGCAATAAAATCCAGAAGTTGCTGATGCAGTTTTTCCATAGCGCAAACGCTCCTTTTTGTATGATCTTCCACAGTATATACCCGCCGGGGCAGAATGTCAATAAACATGGGCCGGTACTGCGGGAGCCGTTTCTGCCTTTCCCCCTTCCCATGGTTTGTCCAAAAGGGGAAGCTGCGTTTTGGCGAGAATTTTGTCTTGAATAACGCCCTTTTCTATGGTATAATTGGCATATCGAAAAACAGATGGCCCACGGGCCCATCGCAAAAGAAAGGAACTGACTATGCGCGGAATTTATACTTCTGTAACCGACATCAGAAGAAAAGTTTTTACCGAGGTGGCCCGCCTCGCTTACGAGGGCGGCGATTACTCCCGCATTGAGGAGCTCCCCTACAAGATCATCCCCGGCGAGGTCGCGACCTACCGGGACAGTATCTTCCTGGAGCGGGCGATCGTCGGCGAACGGCTGCGGCTGTCCATCGGCCTGCCGCTCCGCCCGATGGACGCCCACGCCCCGATCTCCGAGGGTATCGAGGAGAGCGCGATCGCTGAAAAATATTACGACCCGCCGCTGGTGAACATCATCAAGTTCGCCTGCAACTCCTGCCCCGAGAAGCGGTATTTTGTCACCAACGGCTGCCAGGGATGCCTCGCCCACCCCTGCACCGAGGTCTGCCCGAAGGGTGCGGTCTCGATCCAGCATGGCCGGTCGGTCATCGACGAGTCCAAGTGCATCAAGTGCGGCCGCTGCGCCGACGCTTGCTCCTACAACGCGATCGTCAAGCAGGAGCGCCCCTGCGCCGCCGCCTGCGGGATGGACGCGATCTCTTCCGACGCCCTCGGCCGCGCGACGATCGACTACGACAAATGCGTCGCCTGCGGGCAGTGCATCGTCAGCTGCCCCTTCGGCGCGATTGCCGATAAGGGCCAGATCTTCCAGGTCATCCACGCGATCACCAGCGGCCAGCGGGTCATCGCGGCCATCGCCCCCGCCTACGCCGGGCAGTTCGGCCCGAAGGTCACCCCTGAAAAGCTGCTGAGCGCCATCCGCCAGCTGGGCTTTGACAACGTCACCGAGGTCGCGATCGGCGCCGACTTCTGCACGATCGACGAAGCGAAGGACTTTGTCGAAAAGGTCCCGGCCGAACAGCCGTTTATGGCGACCTCCTGCTGCCCCGCCTGGTCGGTCATGGCGAAGAAATGCTTCCCCGAATTCGCCCCCTATATCTCGATGGCGCTGACCCCGATGGTCCTGACCGCCCGGCTGATCAAGAAGATGCACAAAAACTGCAAAGTCGTCTTCATCGGGCCCTGCTCGGCCAAAAAGCTGGAAGCCAGCCGCCGGACCATCCGCTCCGACGTCGATTTCGTCATCACCTACGAGGAACTGATGGGGATGTTCGCCGCCAAGAATATCGACCCGGAAAAGGTAGAGGTCGACCCCAACGTCCTGCGGGACAACCCGCTCGGCCTCGCGACGGCTGCCGGGCGCGGCTTCGCGGTCAGCAACGGCGTCGCCAGCGCGGTCGCCGACGTCATCCACGAGATCGACCCCGACCGGGAGGTCAAGATCATGTCCGCCCAGGGGCTTAAAGACTGCAAAAAGATGCTCACCCTTGCCAAGGCCGGCAAGTACGACGGGTACCTGCTGGAAGCGATGGGCTGCCCGGGCGGCTGCGTCGGCGGCGCCGGCACCATCGCCGCCCCGACCAAGTCGGCCGCAATGGTCAGCCTCCACGCCAAAAAGGCGGAGGGCAAGATCGCAACCGATAACCCCTACAAGATCGTCATCGACCGCCTGGATTAAGCGCGGTACCCGATATACCAAAAGCCGCCGGGAATTTCCCCCGGCGGCTTTTTCTTTTTGCAAGGCAGTCCATTACAGCTTCTCCAGCATCGAGCTGACGATCTCGGCGGCATCGTCGGCGGCGATCTGCTCAAACGCCTCGAAGCTCATCTCCGCCCCATCGTCGGCGTTGTCCGAGATCGAGCGGATGATGACGAACGGGACGCCGTTGACGGCGCAGGCGTGGGCGATGGCGCCGCCTTCCATCTCGACGGCCATCGGATGGGTGCGGGCGACAATATCGTCCTTCTGCGCCTTATTGCCGACAAACTGGTCGCCGGTGGCGATCCGGCCGGTGAAGACGTTGACCCCCCGTTTTTCCCCAGCCTCGACGGCCAGCCGGATCAGCTCCGGGTCGGCCGCAAAGCTCGAAACAAAAGGATAGGAATCCAGCAGGATATCGTCCTCCGGGGTAATCCCACACAGGTCGTGGTAGAGGGCGTCGGTCGAGACGACGATATCCCGCACCTTCGCTTCCCCACCGCTACCGGCGACGCCGATGTTGATGACGGTATCGACGCCGAACCAGTCGACCAGCATCTGGCAGGTGAGGGCCGAATTGACCTTGCCAACCCCGCAGCAGACCAGCACCACGTCCGCCCCGCGCAGCTTACCAGCATAAAATGTACGTCCGGCCCTGACCGTTTCGGTGCGGTCGGACATCCGGTCTTTTAACAGGGCGATCTCGCTTTCCATCGCCCCGATGATCCCGATTTTTGCCATATTGGTTTACGTCCTTTCTAA
>CALXKG010000137.1 GCA_944388825.1 uncultured Clostridia bacterium
TTCCACGGCGAGAACCACGAGCTCTCCCGCTCCGGCAAGCCCCGCCACCGGGTCCGCCGGCTGCGCGAGATCACCCGGTGGTTTGACCAGTGGCTCCACCGGTGCGGATCCTGAGAGAGTCCCCCGCCCTTGCCCGGAAGGCGGAAGCGGCCGGCATCCCGGAAAAGTTCGCCTTCTGGGAGGGCTACCGCCGCCGGTACCTCTTTTTCTCCGCCGGGGAGCAGATCCTTTCGGCCGAAGAGCCGGTGGAAGGGTTTTACTTCCTCCTCTCCGGCCGGATGCGGATCTATAACCTGACCCCCGACGGCAAGCTGGTCACCCTCTCCCTCTGCCGCCCGGAAGACCCGGGGCTGCTGGGGGATACCGAGTACCTGACCGGCGAAAAGGCCCCCAGCCATGTGGAGGCGGTGGAGGACGCGGTCTTATTGGAGGTGCGGTTTGACCGGGAGCGGATGGAGGAGGACATCGCCCTCTACCGCTTCCTCGCCCGGATGCAGCTGTACAAGATGCAGCAGGTCTCCCGGGACGCCATCCGCCAGGCCATGTTCACCCTCCCCCAGCGGTTCGCGGGCTATCTGCTGGCCGCGTCGGACGGCGGGCGGTTCACCGGCTCCTACGGGGACGCCGCCGGGTATCTGGGGTGCAGCTACCGCCAGCTGATGCGGGTGACCGCCGCCCTCTATAAGGAAGGCGTCCTCCGGCGGGAGGGGAACGTTACCCGTATCCTCGACCTCCCCCGGCTGAAGGAGATGGCGGAGGGGAAATAGTATAGGACATGGCAGCTGCCCGGTATCAGACGGTACCGGGCAGTTCAGGCTATCGAAAAACCAATAGTCAGGGCGCAAAATTCGGCGCTGGCGTAGAAATTACGAAGAAACGTGCGAAGATCAGAAGTTTAGGGTCAAGCCCTTTTTAAAGGGCTTGCGGGCATCCAAGGGGCAGAGCCCCTTGGCAGGCTCTCATCTCTCGTACTTCCAAAACTTTTCACAGCTGCATTTCCTGGAAATATACGGTGCACAGCACCCAAAAAATACTCAAAAGCAACTTTATCGACAAGCTGAGCTGCCCGGTATCAGACGGTACCGGGCAGCTTGTTTTTTCTTCGCCCCGCAGTGCAGAAAACAGGCTTCTGCGCCGGACAGGGGGTTGTCAGCAGGTCGCGCCGCCGGTCACCTGTTTCTGAAGGATCGCGTCCTTCTCGATCTTGCCGTTTAACAGCTTATCCTCGACATAGTCAAACCCCAGCCGGCTGACCGTATCGGCGAACCGTTCGCCGGTGATCCCCTCGTCGCGGAAGAGGAGGATCGCCCGTTCGACCGTGTCCATGACCGCCTCTTCGGTGGTAAAGAGCTTGCGGAGCGGGCGTCCGTTCGCGGTCTTCTTCCCCCACCGGCCGCCGATATAGATCTTGTACCCGTTCTGGTACTCCCCGGTGACGCCGAAGGGGCATTTGTCCCTGCACCGCCCGCAGTTGTTGCAGGCGCCGGTATCGACGGCGAGGGCGCCGTCCGCCATCTTCGCGGCTTTGACCGGGCAGGCGTTTTCCACCTGGCAGACCTTGCAGCCGCGGCATTTGGCGAAATCGAACAGCGGGGCGCGCTGGCCGACGATGCCCAGGTCGTTTAAGTCCGGCTTAACGCAGTTGTTCGGGCAGCCGCCCACCGCGATCTTGAACTTATGGGGCAGCGTGACGGTGTGGTAGCCCTGATAGAACCGCTCGTGCAGCTTTTCGCTGAGGGCGAAGGTGTCGATCAGGCCGTACTGGCAGGTCGTCCCCTTGCAGGAGACCACCGGGCGGACCAGCGATCCGGTGCCGCCGGTCTCGAGGCCGTTTTCGGCGAGGAACTGCATCAGCGGCTCGATCTTTTCATACCTGACCCCCTGGATCTCGATGGTCAGGCGGGTGGTCATCGTCACTTCGCCGCTGCCGAACTGCTCGGCCGCCTCGGTGATGGCGCGGGCCTCACCGGCGGTGATCTTGCCGTTGCGGGTGATGACCCGGACGTTGAAGACGTCGCCGTACCGCTTGTCCTGGAGGCACCCCAGCCCTTTGAGCCGTTTGACCTCCTCCGGCGGCAGCTTGCCGCCCGCCGGGGCCGGGCGCCTGATGACGTTGACGGTCGCGCCGCCCTCCAGCACCCGGGTATTCGTATACCCCAGCGCCTTCAGCTTGTTCTGGGCGAGATAGGCCCGTTTGCCGCGGTTGCAGACCAGCAGCAGCTTTTCGTCCTTTTTAAACTTCTCCAGCGCCGTCTCCGGCCTGGTCATATCCAGCCAGGGGTACCCGGGCAGCGACGGCTGCGGCAGCAGGTCGACGACCTGATACCCTTTCGCCGCCCCGGAGAGGTACTCGGCCGGCGTAAAGGATTCCATCCGCCCGGACATCTTGTTGCAGAGGACGCCGCAGGCGGTCGCGAACGGGTGGATGGCGGTCGAGAAGGGGGGCGCGTAGGCGAAGTCCATCATCAGGAAGTCCTCCGCCTTCAGCCCGGCCGAGATGCCGACGACGGCGATATCCGCCATCTTATCCACCGCCCCGGCCCCGATGACCTGCATCCCCAGCAGCCGGTGGCATTCCTTCGCGGCGATCAGCTTGACGATAAAGCTGGACGCGCCGGGGTAATAGTGGGCCTTATCGTCGATCGCGCAGACGGCGGTGACCGTCTCGATCCCGGCATCGGCCGCCGCCTGTTCGGTCATGCCGGTCTTCGCGGCATTGAGGGAGCCGGTCGGCGTGCCGACAGCCGTCCCCAGCGCCCCCGGGCCGTCGGGCTTTTCGCCGCCGGGGCTTAAGGCAGGCGCCCCCCC
>CALXKG010000138.1 GCA_944388825.1 uncultured Clostridia bacterium
GGGTGATGCCGCCCGCTTCGCCGGCGGTGACATTGGTGTGGCGGATCTTGTCGAGGATCGAGGTCTTGCCGTGGTCGACGTGGCCCATGACGACGACGACCGGGCAGCGGGGCTGCAGGTCCTCTTCCTTGTCGGCCTCGTCGTGGATCAGCTGTTCCTCGATCGTGACGACGACTTCCTTTTCGACCTTCGCGCCCATCTCCATCGCGACCAGCGCCGCGGTGTCGAAGTCGATCACCTCGTTCTGGGCGGCCATGACCCCCATCATCATCAGCTTTTTGATGACTTCCGAGACGGTCGCTTTCAGCCGGGAAGCCAGCTCCGAGACGACGATCTCGTCCGGGATCAGGACTTTCAGCTGCTGCTTGCGGGCGCGTTCCAGCGCCATGCGCTGGAGTTTTTCCGCTTCGGTCTCCCGCTTGCCGCCGAACTTCTGCTTTTTCTGCTGCTGGGATTTCTGCTTGATCCTCTGCTTTTTCTGCTGGCTGTCGCTGCGCGGGACGGCAGACTGCGGCGCGCTGTCCTCATAATGCTCGTTATACCGGTCGAGGTTGACGTCCGAAGTCTTGCTATCGACATGCCGCACCGTCCGTTCCTTTTCGACCGGCTCGGCGGGGGCTGCCGGCTGGGGCGCGGGAGCGGGTTTCCGCTGCTGCTGGGGAGCGGGGCGCTGGTTCTGGCCCTGGGGGCGGCCGGAACGGCCGTCCCGGCGGTTATCGCGGCTGTCGCGGTTTCCATCCCGTCCGCCGCGGTTATCCTGGGTCCCCTGGGCTTTATCCCGGTTCTGAGCCGGGCGGTTCTGCCCCTGCCGCCGCTGGCCATTCTGCTCGGCGGGGCGGCGGGTATTTTCTGTCTTTTCTCTGTCTGCCACTTTCTCTACGACCTTTTCTTCAGGTTTTGCGGTTTTTTCTTCCACCGGCTGGGGGGCCGCTTCCGCCGGGGCTTTCGGCTGCTCGGGTTTCGGAGCTTCCGCCCTGGGAGCGGGAACTTCCGCTTTCGGGGCTTCCGGTTTCGCTTCCGGTTTCGGCGCTTCGGGCGCTTTTTCAGCCGGCTTTCCTTCCGGTTTGGCCGTTTCCGGCGCCGCTGCTTCCGCCGGCTTTTCGGCGGGGGCCTCTTTATCCGGCTGCGTTTCCGCCTTTGCCTTTATTTTCTCGCTGACGATCCCGGCGGCTTTCGCGACGGCGGCCTTGGCGATTGCGGCGGGGGAGGGCTTTTCAGGCTTTTCCGCCTTGGGGGCGGGCGCTTCCGAACGGCTGGCGAAATAGGCGTCAAAGTTCTGCACCTGGTTCTGAGACGTGTAATGCTCAAAAACCAGGTTAACTTCCTGTTCGGTCAGCACCGAACTCGGCTTTTTCGGTTCCATCCCGTAATGTCCGGCGATGAACTCCGCCACCTCTTTAGCCGGGATGTTTAAATCTTTTGCAATATCATTCAGTTTAACCTTTTTTATCGTCATAATACCATGCCTTTCTGACCGGTATCGGAAATACCGGTCGGGAGAACCATCTTCAGCAATCGGATGATGCGCCCGGCATCAGGGGGCTGCCCGCCGCCTTTAAAAGCGAGCGGGAAAGGCCCTGGTCGGTGACGGCGAGGGTGCCGGTCAGTTTCCCGATCGACCGCGCCAGTTCCGCCTGGGTCCTGGAAAGGGGGAGGCAGGGGATCCCATGGCGCAGGGCCAGAAACCGCACCTCTTTGACGCTCTTCTCCGACAGGTCGGAAGCGGTGAGCAGCAGGAAAACCTTCCCATCGTTTACCGCGCCCTTTACCGTATCGAAGCCATACAGGAGTTTCCCGGCCCGCATTGCGAGGCCCAGGGTCGAAAAGAACCGCTCATCCATTTTCGGCCATCTCCTTTTCCATCGCGTCGTATACCTCGTCGGGGATCTTGCAGTCGAAGCTGCGCTCGATCCGGCGGGTCTTGCGGGCCTTTTTCAGGCATTCCAGGTTCCGGCAGACATACGCCCCCCGCCCGGCTTTGCGGCCGGTGAGGTCGAGGGAGATTTCCCCTTCCTTAGACCGGACAACCCGTACCAGTTCCTTTTTCGGCTTCATTTCGCCGCAGCCGGTGCACATCCGCAGAGGGATCTTTTTCATTCCGTTTCCTCGTCTGTATCTTCATCCGGCAGGGGAGCGGGTTCTTCCGCGTCCGCTTCCGGGATATTTTCCTCATCCAGCGGCAGGACGTCCGCTTCCGGGAGTTCCAGCCCCTCCGGCGCGTCCAGCAGCTCTTCTTCCTCATTTTCCGCCGCTTCCGCTTCGGCCCTGGCGTCCGACTCGGAACGGATGTCGATCTTATAGCCGGTCAGCTTGGCGGCCAGCTTGGCGTTCTGGCCCTTGTTGCCGATGGCCAGCGAGAGCTGGTTATCCGGCACCGTGACCCGGGCCGACCGTTCGGTACCCGGCAGGATCTGGACGTCCAGCACGGTGGCGGGGGAGAGGGCCTCTTTGATAAACTGGGCGTCGTCCTCCGAGTAGCGGATGATGTCGATCTTTTCGCCGTGCAGCTCTTCGACGATCGCCGAGATACGGCTGCCCCGCGGGCCGACGCAGGCGCCGATCGGGTCGACGTCGGGGTTGTGGCTCATGACCGCGATCTTGGTGCGGCTTCCGGCCTCCCGGGAGATCGACTTGACCTCGATCGTCCCGTCGTAGATTTCCGGCACCTCCAGCTCAAACAGCCGCTTGACCAGGTCCTTGTGGGTGCGGGAGATCTTTAACGAGCAGCGGCGGTCGAGGTTAACGACGTCGACGACGTATACCTTGATCCGGTCGCCTTCGTGCAGCTCATCCGACGGCAGCTGGTCGTTTTTAAACAGCAGGAATTCGCTCTTGTCGATCTCGACGGTGGCGTTGCCGGTGACCGGCTCGACCTTCTGGACGGTGGCAGTGACGATCTCGCAGACCTTCTCCTGGAACTGCTCCAGCATCTGGCTGCGCTCCGCCTCCCGGATGCCCTGCCGGATGACGTGCTTGGCGGTCTGGGCGGCGATCCGGCCGAACTTTTTGGTGTCCAGGTGCATGACGCAGGGGAACCCGACCTTCGCCTTCGGGTCGTAGGCGATCGCCTCGTCTAAGAGGATCTCGGTCTCGGGGTATTCGACGACGTCGACGACCATCTTGGTGATCGAGACGCTGAACCGCCCGCCGTCCGGGTCGATGACGACGGTGACGTTGTCGGCGACCTCATAGTCTTTTTTGACCGCGATGACGATCGCGTTGGTGATTTTTTCGATCAGGTAATCGGCCTTGATCCCTTTTTCCCGCTCCAGCATCTGGAGCGCTTCGAAGAACTCATTGTTCATTTTTGTCCCATCAATCCTTTCCAAAAATCCATATCCTGTAAAGCCGCGCGCCCATGCCCTTTGGGGCATAAGGCGTTAAAAAGAGATTTCGTCTTTGCGGCGGATAAAGCGCAGCTGCTTCAGCTCGTACTCGTGGTCGATGCCGTCCCGGTCGGTGCAGACGACCGTCTTGCCGGTATAGGCCTTGAGCGTCATCACCGGCTCCTTCTCCCCGTTTTCGGGGGCGAAGAGCCCCAGCGTCACCGGCATCCCGAGCGTCTCCTCAAAGTGGAAGTCCCGGGTCAGCTCCCGGTCGACGCCGGCCGACCAGACCTCCAGCACATAGGATTCGGCTATCGGGTCGGCCTCGTCCAGCAGCGGGTCCATCGCCCGCGAGACGGCCTCGCAGGCGTCCATATCGACGCCGCCCTCCCGGTCGATGACGATCCGCAGCGACCAGGTGGCCCCTTCTTTTAAAAACTGTACGTCCCACAGCCGCAGCCCCAGCCCTTCGGTGACCGGTTCCGCCAGCGCCCAGACGGTCTTGATGATCGCGTTTTTATTCATCCTCATGCCTCGCTTTCGGGGAAACTTTCCCGGACAAACAAAAGGACCGGGAAGTTTTTTCATCCCAGCCTTTCATCCTACAATATTTACTTTACCCATACTATAGCACATTCTCTTCACAATTGCAACCCCTCCCGCCGGAAATAGGCAGCTTGCCCAGATTCTGCCTGTCTCAGGCGGCCAGGTTTAAACGTTTTGTGAACGGAAACCGGCGGGGCCTTGATGCAGAAGCCCCGCCATACCGGTTACGGTTGCTGCATTTCTTTGACCGCGTCCATTAAACCGGTCAGGTCGTCGCTGCCGGAAAAGGGTCTCACCCGGTCGGTGCCGCCGCTGACGGCGATCACGACCTCCTCATATCCGGGCCGGACGCCGAGCAGGACATACAGATGAAGGTAGTTGTCTTCGCCTCCCGTCCAATACCCGCTGACCCGGGTCGCTGTCCCGCCGGCCTCCGCCGCCAGGGCCTCTTCGACCAGCGCCGCATATTCTTCCTGGGTTATGCTCCCTTCGCCGAATGTGGCGTAGCAGTCTTCCAGAATCGCAGGGAATTCTTCGTCAAATTCCTCCGGCTCCATACGGGTCGTATAGGTGCCGAGATAGAAGGCGTCGCCGTCAAACGACAGCTGGCGCATCCACTCCCGGCCGAAGAGCTCGGCGTTTTCCGGCGGGATCAGCTCGGTGGGGACCTCGACCCGCCACTGCTCCAGCCGGTCGTCCGCGATCTCGCCCAGGCTATCGGCGTACAGCTCTTCCGCCTCGGCCCGGGTCATCCCGAAAGGCTCGTTTTCGCTGTAGACATAGCCGTTTTCCGACTGGAAAGCGGCGGCCCCGTCCGTTTTGGCCAAGCTGTCACAGGAAACAGCCAGCGCCGCAAAGACGGCGAGGACCGGCAGGGCGCAAATGGTGAAACGTCTTTTCATCAGGTCATCTCCTTTCTGAAAAAGCAGGTTTAAAATCAAATGATATATTCCACCCCAATTTAATTTTACCACAAGCCCTTAAT
>CALXKG010000139.1 GCA_944388825.1 uncultured Clostridia bacterium
GCGGGGGACTCTCTCAGGATCCGCACCGGTGGAGCCACTGGTCAAACCACCGGGTGATCTCGCGCAGCCGGCGGACCCGGTGGCGGGGCTTGCCGGAGCGGGAGAGCTCGTGGTTCTCGCCGTGGAAGAGGCACATCCGGGCGGGCACCCCGTGCATCAGGAGGGCCTGGAGCATCTGCACCGCGTCCCCCATCCAGCAGCGGTAGTCCTCGTCCGACTGGATAAACAGGGTCGGGGTCTTCGCCTTGTCGGCGTAGGCCAGCGGCGAATGGGCCCACATCTTCTCGGGGCTGGACCAGGGGTCGGCCTGGATGGCGGAGATGTTGTGGTAGTAGCCGATGTCGGTGGTGAGGCACTTGCTGATGTAGTTGGAGATGCTCCGCTGGGAGGCGACCGCCGCGAACCGGTCGGTGTGGCCGATGATCCAGTTGGCCATGAACCCGCCGTAGCTGCCGCCGGTCATCGCGACCCGCTTCACGTCGATCTGGGGGACCCGCTTTAAAACCTCGTCGGTGAACTCCATCAGGTCGTTGTAGTCCCGGACGCCGTAGTTGTCGCCGTAGATGTCGGCAAACGCCCCGCCCTTGCCGCTGGAACCGCGGGGGTTGCAGAAGAAGACGATGTACCCCAGCCCCGCCCAGTACTGCATCTCATGGAAGAATCCCTCGCCGTAGGCCGACTGGGGGCCGCCGTGGACATCGAAGATGGCGGGGTAGGTTTTTGCCGCGTCAAAGTCCGCCGGGCGGAGGATCCAGCCGTCGATCTCGACCCCGTCTTTGTCCACAAAGGTGAAGTGCTCGGTCTGGGCAGTCTCGTGGGCGTCCATATACGCTTTGTTAAATTCGGAAACTTTTGTGAGCGCGCCGTCTTTGCGGACGTAGAATTCCTGCGGGCAGTCCTTTTCCATCCCGATCATAAAGACCAGCGGGTCTTTGCCCCGGGCGCAGGAGATGATGTTCAGATCATCCGCCACCGTCTCGACCTTCCCCGCGGGGGTCAGTCTGGAGTAGACGCCGTGGTAGCCCTTCGTCTCGACATAGTAGAAGGCGTCGCCGCCCGAGACGCTGTCGCCGCCGCCGGCGATGTCGCTGCCGACCGGGCCGAAGCTGGGGTCGGGGGCCGCCAGCAGGGTGAAGTTCAGGTTTTCATCGCAAAGGTAGAAGGCGGGGTTTTCGGAACTGCCGTACTTTTCGCCGGTCGTGCCGGTGAAGACCAGCTTCCCTTCGACAAACTGGGCGTTCCCGACCCGATAGCGGTTTTCCAGCGGCACCTCCCCGCGGGAACCGTCCGTGAGCGAATAGACAAACAGCCGGGATTTCTGGGTGTTGAGGGTCTCAAATTCGCTGCCCCAGTAGGCGACTTTGGTATGGGTCCCGTCGAGGGTAAAGCCGTGGAGGTCAAAGTATTCCCCTTCCGAGATCAGCGTGTTCTCGCCGGTGTTTGCATTGACCAGGTACAGGCCGCTGCGCTTTTTGTTGACGATCCCCCGGCCGTTTATCCAGAAGGGCAGCTCGTCGAACACCTCGTAGTCCTTTTCCTCCTCCAGCTCTTTCAGTTTTTTGGCTTTCTCGGCTTCGTCCATCCCCGACAGGTCGGGGGCGGAGAGGTCCCGCATCCCGGAGGCCAGGTAGACCCCGTCCGAGACGGGCGTTAAGCCGGAGGCGGCAAACGGCAGGACGAGGAAAGGTTCCGCTTCGCCGCCGGTGAGGGAGATGCGGTTATAGACCGTCTCCTTTTCGGCCGCGTTGCCGGTGTGGCGCTTTTTGCGGTCGCCGGGGAAGAGGAGGGTGTCCTCGTCTAAAAAGACCGGCGCTTTGCCGTCCTCCCCGGCGGGCAGCCGGTAGAGGGCGGGGGCGTGGGCTTCGTCGTAGACCCAGATGTCGGTGCGGTAGTTGTTGTCCTCGATGCTTCCTTCGGTGACGGTAAAGGCCGCCTTTTTCCCGGAGGGGGAGAGGGTCAGGCTCCCCAGCTTTCTGATCTTCGCAAAATCGTCGATCGCGACTTTTAATCTGTCCATGGTTGTCTCTTCCTTTCTGGATGGGGGTGTTCACCGTCCGCCCGCCGCCAGGACGGCGCGGATCTTCCCGGCGACGAGGTCCAAAGCGACCGGGTTTAACCCCCCGTTGATGATGAGGTCGGCGTAAGCCTTGGACGGCTCGACAAAGAGGTAGTGCATCGGCTTGACCGTGTCCAGGTACTGCCGGGCGATCCCCTCGATGTCCCGTCCGCGCTCCCTCATATCCCGGATGGCCCGGCGGAGGATCCGCTCGTCGGCGTCCGCCTCGACAAAGATCCGGATGTCGAACAGCTCCCGCAGCTGCGGCTCCGCCAGCACCAGGATCCCCTCGGTGATAACGACCGGGCGGGGCTCCACCCGGATGGTCGTTTCCGCGCGGTTGTGGACGGTGAAGTCGTAGACCGGGCTTTCGACCGCCTGCCCGGCCTTCAGCGCCCGCAGGTGCCCGGCCAGCAGGGCGGTCTCCAGCGCGTCCGGGTGGTCGTAGTTGACCCGCCTGCGCGCCTCCATCGGGACGCCGTCCTGCCGGCGGTAGTAGTTGTCGTGGTAAAGGACCGCGACCCCGTCCCCGAACAGGGACTTGATGTGGTCGGTAAAGGTCGATTTGCCCGACCCCGTCCCGCCGGCGATCCCGATCATCAGCGGCTGCATCAGACCCCTCCTTTCTGCCGGAAAGCAGATGTACACTCTTAGGATACACTTTTTTGGGGGAAAATGCAAGGTCTTTGCCGGATTTTTTTGTACATTCCCCCGGAAATGGGGGAAAAAAGCCCTCCCGGGGATGGGAGGGCTGGGGGGTGCGGAATAATATAATGTTTTGAGCATTGGATGCTTATTTCGCTGCCCATATGGCAGCGACTCAAGGCTCTGCCCCCAGAATCCGCTTAAGGCTCTGCCTTAAGAATCCGGTCAAGGAGCAAGCTCCCCCACAATCCCATATTCGACGCGGCCGTCTTCCCCGTTCCACTCGCATAAGACCGGCCGTGGAAGGCCGGTCTTCGAAGCGTGGGTCGGACGCCCGGAAAGTTTGTGCTGAAAATGCCGGTTCAATCTCCGGTTCAATCTCCGGTTCAGCCCCGGTTCAGTCCCCGGTTCAGTCCAGATACTGGATCGCGGCCCCCAGCACCCCTGCGCCGGTGTAGCTGCTCAGCGTCGCGCCGATGTTGACATAGAAGTAGTGCCGGAAGCCGGGGAAGGCTTTCTGTAATTTCCTTTCCAGCTCCGCCCCCTCTTCCGGCGCGCCGCCGTCGGCGCACATCAGGTTGAACGGGCGGCCGGGGACGTAGATCTTCCGGACGAGGGAGACAAGCTCCTGCTGCACCAGCTTGCGCCCCCGCACCTTGGCGACCGACGCCAGCTGCCCGTCGGGGGCGAAGGCGAGGATCGGCTTGATCTGCAGGACCGTGCCCGCGACGGCGGTGATCCGCCCGATCCGGCCGCCCCGGCGCAGGTACTCCAGCGTGTCGACCGAGAAGAAGACGGTCGTCCCCTTGATCAGCTTTTCCGCCTCCCGGCAGAGGGCGGGGAAGTCCATCCCCTCGGCGGCGTATTCGGTCAGCTGCAGCGCGATCGCGCCGGAGCCGATGCAGGAGGTGCGGGTATCGTAAGCCTTGAGGGCCAGCCCCATCTCCGCCGCCGTCTCTTCCGCCTGGCGGACGAGGTTGAAGGTGCCGGACAGGCCGGAGGACATCATCACCGCCACCGCCTCTTTATGGCCGTCGGCCAGCACCTGGCGCAGCAGGTCCTCCAGGTCGCTGCCCAGCGGCAGGCTGGTCTTGGGCTGTTCCGTTTTCTGGATGCGGTAGATGTCGGCCGGGTGGATGTCCACCCCGTCCCGGAAGGAACCGGCCGCGGTGCGGATCTGCAGCGGGAGGATATAGACGCCCTGCTGGCGGGCGAGCTCGGGCGGGATGTCGGAGCAGGAATCGGTGATGACGGCGGTCCTGCCGGGTGGGGGCGGGAGAAGCGGCTTGCCAGGTTTCATATTGCCACGGCCTTTCCTTTTTATTCTACCATCAGTGTAGCATATTTCCCGCCCGTTTTCAAGCAAGCGGGCGCAATTTCCGCCGGATTGTGACACGCGTCATACC
>CALXKG010000140.1 GCA_944388825.1 uncultured Clostridia bacterium
CCAGGCGGTTTTTTCTGTTATCCGTTGGTTTATCCGTCTAAGTCCTCCCCATTGGAAGCAAACACTTTTTTCACCCAGTAAAAGCTCTTTTTCGGCACCCGCCGCAGGTCCCGCAGGTCCTTCTCCCCGCGGTTGACATAGACAAACCCGTACCGCTTTTCCATCTCGCAGTGGCTGGAGAGGATGTCGATCGGCGCCCAGGTGACATACCCGAGGCATTTAACGCCGTCCTCCAAAACCGCCTGCTTCATCGCCTCGATATGGGCTTTATGGTAAGCGATGCGGGCGTCGTCCTGGACCGGGCTCCCGTCCTCCGGCAGCGCTTCCCGCAGCCCGATCCCGTTTTCCAGGATAAAGAGCGGCTTGCGGTGGCGGTAGTAGAGATCGTGCATCAGCGTCCGCAGGCCGGTGGGGTCGATGCCCCAGCCCCATTCGTTGGCGGCAATATGGGGGTTTTGGACGCTGTTTTTCCCGCAGACGGCGGCAGGGGGGAGCGGCCCGTCAAAATCCCCGGCCTTCACCGTATTGCTTCGGTAGTAGCTGAAGGCGAGGTAATCGACGGTGTTTTCTTTTAACAGTTCCGCGTCCCCATCCGCAAATTCCGGCATCCAGCCATGTTTTGTCAGGTAATTGACCATATAGGCGGGATATTCCCCGCCGCAGAAGACGGCGGCATGGAAATGGTTCATATAATCGTCGCAGCGGGCGGCGAAGTTGATATCCTCCGGGGAGGAAGAAGCGGGGTAGTTGGGGGTTGCGGCGATCATCCCGCAGATCTGCGCGTCCGGCGCCACCTCCCGCAGGACCTGTACCGCTTTCGCGTGGGCGATGAAGACGTTGTGGTTGACCTGGAAGAGGAACCGGTTCGGGTCCGCCCCTTCCGGCAGGGCAGTCGCGTTGGAAAAGATTGGATCCATCGCGTGGAGGTTCTGCTCGTTAAAGGTCATCCAGTGCTTGACCCGGCCGCCGTAGCGGGTCATCACCAGCCGGGCGTAGTTTGCAAAGCAGTCTACGGTATAACGGCTGGCAAAGCCGTTGTAATCCCGTTCCAGCCGGTAGGGGGTATCAAAGTGGTAGAGGCAGATCATCGGGGTGATGCCGTTTGCCAGCAGCTCGTCGATCACATTGTCGTAAAACCGCAGCCCCTCTTCATTCGGCTGCCCGTCCCCGTCCGGCAGCACCCGGGCCCAGGCGATCGAGAAGCGGTAGAAGCTGCATCCCATCTCCCGCAGCAGGGCGATGTCCTCTTTGTAGCGGTGGTAAAAGTCGATCCCCACCTTCCAGTCGGAAAACCGCGGGTCGGTCGGCCGCACGTCGTAGCTGGACAGCCCTTTTCCGCCTTCGTCCCAGGCCCCCTCGGTCTGGAAGGAAGAGACGGAGCCGCCCCAGTAAAAGTTTTTCGGCAGAGACATAGTATCCATCCTTTCGTCTGTCTTTTTCTCCATGATACCGCATCTGCCGGAATCTTACAAGCACTTTACGCAAATCCATCAAAATTTGAAACAAACGGCGATTTCGGGACAAAATATTGTATAAGCGGTAGAAAATAGCCGTACCGTGGAATTTATGGCTGAAAACGGTTGCAAACCGGATTTTTCGGGGTTATAATACAGGTTGGAAACAGGGTTTCCGCGCAGTATGTAAACCGTTTTATCTGATCTTCAGGGGAGTGATTCTGTGGACGCATCGCCCAGTCGACCGCGTAATGGAAGACAATTGAACAGACGGCACCCGGAAAGGCTCAGAAGATAGGTTTTTGACGCCTCCTTTTCGGTGTGCCCGAAAAGGAGGTTTTTTAAATGGAGAAAAGAGAAGATATCCTCGAACTGAAAGAAAAGGTTTTAAGCCTGATCGAAGAACGCCGCTTTCCCGAAGTGCGCAGGCAGCTGTCCGACCTGTACGAGGCGGATATTGCCCAGCTGCTGGAGGAACTGGATTCGGTTCCCGCCTGCCAGGCCTTCCGGCTGCTGCCGAAGGATATGGCGGCGGAGGTATTTTCCTATCTCGAGCCGGAAAGCCAGCAGAAGCTGATCAGCCTTCTTTCCGACGCCGAGCTGGAGAAGATCCTGGAAGATATGTATGTCGACGATACGGTGGACATGATCGAAGAACTGCCGGCCAACGTCGTCAAGCGGGTCCTGAAGCTGTCCAGCCCCGAGACCCGGGGGGAGATAAACCGCCTCTGCCGGTATGAAGAGGACACCGCCGGCAGCATCATGACGACCGAGATGATCGACTTAAAGCGCGGGATGACCGTCAAGCAGGCTTTCGACCACATCCGCAAGGTCGGCACCGACGCCGAAACCATCTACACCTGCTATGTGACCGACGAGCGGCGCAAGCTGGAAGGGGTCGTTTCGGTCCGGCAGCTGCTGCTGCACCCCTATGAGGCAAAGGTCGGCGGCCTGATGGAGGAGGACCCGATCTGCGTCCAGACCGGCGACGACCAGGAGACGATCGCCCAGCTGTTCCAGAAATACGATATGCTTTCGCTCCCGGTCGTCGACTCGGAGAAGCGGCTGGTCGGCATCATCACGATCGACGACGCGGTCGACGTCATCCAGGAGGAAAACACCGAGGATATCGAGAAGATGGCGGCGATCCTGCCGGGCGATAAGCCCTATCTCAAAACGCCGGTCTTGGAAATTTTCAAGCACCGGATCCCCTGGCTGCTGCTGCTTATGATCTCGGCCACCTTTACCGGCAACATCATTTCCAGCTTTGAAGACAAGCTGGCGGCCTCGCTGGTGCTGACCGCCTATATCCCGATGCTGATGGACACCGGCGGCAACTCCGGCTCCCAGACCTCGGTCACGATCATCCGCGGCCTCTCGCTGGACGACATCCATTTCCGCGACCTGTTCAAGGTCGTCTGGAAGGAGCTGCGGGTGGCGCTGCTGTGCAGCGTGACCCTTTCGGCCTGCAACTTTGTCAAGCTGCTGCTGCTCGACCGGGTGACGGTGCCGGTGGCGCTGACCATCTGCTGTACGCTGATCGTCACGGTCATTTCGGCCAAGCTGATCGGCTGCATCCTGCCGATGGGGGCCAAGAAGCTGGGGTTTGACCCGGCGGTTATGGCGAGCCCGCTGATCACGACGATCGTCGACGCGGTGTCGCTGCTGGTTTATTTTGGGTTTGCGACGGTTATCCTGCACGTTTGAGCAATATGAAAGGGCGTCCCTTTGACAGGACGCCCTGAGACTGTCGAAAAACAAGTTTTTCGACAGATAACATCGGGACTGCATGCCTCCCTACGGTCGACACTTGTCCCGATCAAGGTATTTTTTCCGCCGTACATGCCGCCGGAAAAAATGTGATTTAAATTTT
>CALXKG010000141.1 GCA_944388825.1 uncultured Clostridia bacterium
TGATAAACCGCGTCCGCTCGGATTCGTTCCCCGATACGCTTTATGGGGTACTGACCCAGCCGGGGCAGTTTGCCTCGCTTTCCAACTGGTACGCGAAACGCAGCCCGCCGGACGCCGTCACGCTGGAAGCGGTCGACAGTGTGCTGGATGGGCGGTACATCGACCAGACGATGGGCGCGACCTTTTTTTACGCCCCCCGCTGGACAGGCGGAAGATAGTTTGAGACAAGCCTGCAATATTTGTTTACTTTAGATGGACACCGGTTTTTCAAGATCTGAACGGAAAAGAGGCCCCTTCCGCTTCCGGAAGGGGCCTGCCTGCTGATATTGGAATTTACAGCTTGGAATACCCGTAGCTGTTGACGATCGCATCGATACGCTGTCCGGCTTTACACATCGGGCAGTCGGTCGAATGGTAGACTTTGTAGTCCGGTACGTCGGACAGGCTGAAGATCGTCTGGATCGGGATGCCCTTGACCGCCGCTACCGCGCTGAAAACGGCGCTGATGCCGACCGGCAGCCCGCCGTAATAATGGACACAGTCGATCGCCCGGTTGATCGTCTTACCGGTCGTGACCGAAGCGACCAGCAGCAGGACGTGCTTGCCCGCAATCATCCGCTGGACGTTGTCCCGGAACAGCATCTGGTTGCTGGGGTTGATCTCGGGTGTGACGACCGCGATCGACTGGTCACGGTTGAGCCCGGCGAGCCCCGAGTTGGCGATTGCCCGGGCGAGGAATGCGCCGATTATTTCGGTGCCGTCGAGACAGACGATCGTGTCGACCGGCAGGCTGACAAACGCGGTCGCCAGCTCAGCGGCCGCCTCTTTCGCCATCAGGTGCATACACTTGACCGACGTCATATCAATATAATAGTTGACATGGGAATGGCTGGTAGCGAAGTGTCCGGGGATAATGGAAATGGACAGGCGGGGGTTTTTCCGCGACTGCACTTGTATGGCCCGAGTTTCCATCTGCTGATGCTCCTTTCCGGATGGATGCGTTTAAGTGGGAGTGAAGATCCTGCTTCTGTATTTATTTTACCACATTATTTTCACAAAGTAAATACATTTTGGGAGATTTTAATGGAAACCATTCCATTCGGCAAAGCGGCGGAAAAGAAGCGCCCGGGCGGTTGAAAAAAGCCGGCGAATCGCGTATAATAGGCATATAGCAACCTTAGACTGCGGTTTCCCGCGACAGAAAGACAGGTATCCAGCATGAAAATCACCGATATTGTAAAAAGCAGGCCGGTCACGATCTCCTGCGAGCTGTTCCCGCCCAAGAAGGACAGCGATTTTGCCGGGGTGGCCGAGGCGGCGGAAAAGATCGCGACCCTCCGCCCCGATTTTATCAGCATCACCTATGGGGCCGGCGGCGGCACCCGGAAAAATACCGTCGAGATCGCTTCGATGGTGCAGGACCAGTTCCATGTGACTTCGATCGCCCATCTGACCTGCTTCTCCTCGACGCCGGAAGAGGTGGACAGCCTGATCGACGACATAAAGGCCCACCACATTGAGAATATCCTTGCCCTGCGGGGGGATCCGCCGAAAGATGCTTCCGTCCCGCTGCCCGGCTACTATACCCACGCCTGCCAGCTGATCGAGCAGATCCGCCGCCACGGGGATTTCTGCATCGGCGGAGCCTGCTACCCTGAAGGGCATGTTGAATGCCCCAGCCGTGAGCAGGACCTCGACTACCTGAAGATGAAGGTGGACGCAGGCTGCTCTTTCCTGACGACCCAGATGTTTTTTGACAACAACATCCTCTACCGGTTTTTATACCGGGCGCTGGCAAAGGGGATCGACGTGCCGATCTTTGCCGGCATCATGCCGGTCATCAACGCCCGGCAGATCCAGCGGTCGGTCCAGCTTTCCGGCACCGAACTGCCGAACCGCTTTATCGGCATCATCGACCGGTTTGGCAGCGACCCGCAGGCGATGAAGCAGGCGGGTATTGCCTACGCGACCGAGCAGATCATCGACCTGATCGCCAACGGGGTCAAGGGCATCCACCTTTATACGATGAACCGGCCGGAAGTGGCTGCGGCCATCTTCCACAACCTCTCCCACATCCTTGGGCGGGACGATGTTTGAGCCGGTAAGCCGCCAGGAAATCGCCCGCTACCTCGGCTATAAAGGCCATGCGCCGGATAGCCGAACGGAGGGGCTGATGGAGGAATGCCTGCGGGAACTGGAAGCAGCCGCCTCCCCTCGTCAGGTCAGCTGCCGGGTACCGGTGCGGCTGGAAGGGGAGACTGTCCGTTTGGGCGGGCTGCCGGGGGAGAGCCGGTCGCTGGCGCGGCATTTGCAGGGCTGCCCGGAGGCGTTCCTGTTTGCCGCAACCCTCGGCCCTGGCGTCGCCCAGCCGCTCCGCCGGTACGGACGAACCCAGGGCTCCAAAGCGGCGGTTTTGCAGGCGGCGTCGGCCGCCGCGGCCGAGTACTGGTGCGACCGGTGTCAGGAAGAACTTGCGGCCGGCCTTCCGTCTGGGTTTTCCCTCCGCTCCCGGTTCAGCCCGGGGTACGGCGACCTGCCGCTTGCCTTCCAGCGGCCGCTGCTGGAATTTTTACAGGCCAGCCGGCGGATCGGCGTCGGTCTGACCGGCAGCCTTTTGATGATCCCGTCCAAATCGGTGTCGGCCATCATCGGCATCCGCTGCGGGGAGGCGGAGAAGGCGGAAACGTGCGCCGGGTGCGGGAGCATAGACTGCCCTTATCGGCGGGAAAAGAAAGAAGGGGATTGAGATGGAAACCATTCGCGCGCTTTTAGGAAGCCGGGTGTTGTTCTTTGACGGCGGTATGGGCACGCTGCTGCAACAGCGGGGGCTTGCGCCGGGGGAACTGCCGGAGAGCTGGAACCTGACCCATCCGGAAGAAGTCCTGGCCATCCACCGGGATTACTTAGCGGCCGGGGCCGATTTTATCACCGCCAACACCTTTGGGGCCAACCGGCTCAAACTGCACGGGGAACCGTATTCCGTCCCCGAACTGACCGCCGCCGGGGTACGTCTCGCGCGGCAGGCGGTGGAATTGTCCGGGCGTCCGGCCTTTGTCGCCCTTGACGTCGGTCCTACCGGCAAATTGCTCCAGCCGATGGGGGACCTGCCTTTTGAAGAGGCGGTCGCCGCTTTTCAGGAAACGGTAAAAGCCGGGGTAGAAGCCGGGGCCGACTGCGTTATCATTGAAACGATGAGCGACCTTGGCGAGATCAAAGCGGCGGTATTGGCGGCCAAAGAATGCTGCGGCCTGCCGGTCTTTGTGACGATGGTCTTTGACGAGCGGCGGCGGCTGTTGACCGGCGCCGATATCCCGGCGGCGGTCGCGATGCTGGAGGGGCTGCGGGTAGACGCGCTGGGCCTCAACTGCGGCTTTGGGCCAAAGCAGATGCTTCCGCTGATGGACGAGCTGGAAAGCTGCTGTTCGATCCCCATCCTGGTCAGCCCAAACGCCGGCCTGCCGGTCGTCGTCGACGGGCAGACGGTCTACAATGTGCCGCCGGAAGAATTTGCGTCCGATATGGCGGAAATCGTCCGGAAAGGCGCCTGGATGGTGGGCGGCTGCTGCGGGACGACGCCGGAGCATATCCGTGCCGAGGCGGCGGCCTGTAAAGGGATTTTGCCCCGTCTTTTGCCGGATAACCGCCGGACGGTCGTCAGTTCCGGCAATATGGCGGTGGAGATCGGCGGACGGCCGGTCGTCATCGGCGAGCGGATCAATCCCACCGGCAAAAAGCGGTTTAAACAGGCGCTGCGGGAAGGGGATATCGACTACCTGTTAAATGAAGGGCTGAAGCAGGTGGACAGCGGCGCCGATATCCTCGACGTCAACGTCGGTCTCCCGGAGATCGACGAGGTCGAGATGATGCGCCGGACGGTACAGGAACTGCAGGGCGTCTTAAACCTTCCCCTTCAGATCGACACCACCAGCCCTGCCGCGATGGAAGCGGCGATGCGGGCCTATGTCGGCAAGCCGATGGTCAACTCGGTCAACGGAAAAGAAGAAGTCATGGAATCGGTCTTCCCGCTGGTGCAGCAATACGGCGGGGTAGTCGTCGCCCTGACGATTGACGAGGGCGGTATCCCGGAAGACGCCGAAGGGCGGCTTGCAATCGCCGAAAAGATCGTCCGCCGGGCGGCGGACTTCGGCATCGGCCGGGAAGATATCGTCGTCGACGCGCTGACCATGACGGTCTCCTCCGACCAGCGGGCGGCGGAAGTGACCTTGCAAGCCTTGAAGCTGATCAAAGAAAGGCTTGGGGTCAAGACGGTCCTCGGGGTCTCCAACGTCTCCTTTGGCCTGCCGCGGCGGGAGGTCATCAACAGCGCCTTCCTGACGCTTGCGCTTTCCGCCGGCCTGGACGCCGCGATCCTGAACCCCGGCAGCGAACGGATGATGGAGATGATCGCCGCCTATGGCGCCCTCTCCGGGAAGGACGCCCACTGTGCCGGCTATATCGCCCGGATGGGAGCGGAGCCGTCCCCGCAGCCTCAGCCCGCCGGCCAGGTGATGTCCCTCTCCCAGGCGGTCGCCCGGGGGATGAAGGCGGAAGCGGTCGCCGGGACCAGGCAGCTTCTTTCCGAAAAAGCGCCGATGGAGGTCATAAACGGGGTTCTAATCCCCGCCCTGGACGCGGTTGGAAAAGGCTTTGAACAGGGGACGGTCTTTCTGCCGCAGCTGCTGATGAGCGCTGAAGCGGCGGGCGCAGCCTTCGATTTTTTGAAGGAGGAGATGCGCCGGACCGGTACGGCTGGGGAGAAGAAAGGCAAAATCGTTATTGCCACCGTCAAAGGGGATATCCACGACATCGGCAAGAATATCGTCCGGGTGCTGCTGGAAAACTACGGCTTTGACGTGATAGACCTTGGGAAGGACGTCCCGCCCGAGACGGTTGTCGAAACGGTCCTGCGGGAAAAGGTCAAACTGGTGGGCTTAAGCGCCCTGATGACGACGACCGTCCCGGCGATGGAAGAGACGATCCGTCAGCTGCGAGCTGCCGACCCGGCGATCAGGGTTGTGGTCGGAGGGGCGGTTATGACCCGGGAGTACGCCGACCGGATCGGGGCGGACTGCTACGCGCCCGACGCGATGGCGACCGTTTATTACGCCCAGAAATGCCTGGCAGGGGAATAATAGGATAAAAAACAGCCCCTCCGGTAAAAACTGGAGGGGCTGCAAACTGTATGGATTGTGATGTTCAGGACTCGATCGGGATCAGGGTCGGCCGCCGGTCCTCATAGAGGGCGATATAGTCAAACCCGGCTTGTTTGGCGAGGATCGCCGATTCGCTCCACCCGGAGCCGATGTCGGCCGCACGGTGGGCGTCTGAACCGATCGTGACGATCTGCCCGCCCAGGCTGCGGTAAAGTTTCAGCAGGTCGAGGCCCGGCAGCGTCGTCGAGATCTCCTGCCGGAAACCGGTCGAGTTGATCTCGATGCCCTTGCCCCGCTCGATGACCCGGCGGAAAATGGGAATCAGCTGTTCTTCATATTCCATCATGTCAACCGGCGTGCCCTGTTTGGCGGCATAGAGGCGGATCACGTCAATATGCCCCAGGCAGTCGAAATCCCCTTCGTCCGCCAGATCGTACATCGCGTCAAAATAGTTCAGGCAGATGTCTTCCACATTTTTGGCGTTGTAGGCGACATTGGAAAGGGTCAGCGTGCCGATTTTATGAATGCTCCCGATGACATAGTCGAACTGGAAGCTTTCCAGCACCGATTTGGCCAGCGCGGGGTTGACCATCGGCTGTCCCAGTTCGATCCCTTTGCGGACGATCAGCTGTCCTTCAAACTGCTTCTGCGCCGCCTCGATATCGGCCATCAGCTTTTCCAGATAGCGGAGGTTGAAAAAGCCGACCGGGTAGCCCGGGGCGTCGAACGCAAAATGGTCTGTGCTCGCGATTTCCTGGAAACCCTTCTGGATCGCCGTGCGGCAGAGTTCCTCTACCGGGGTTCTGGAGTCGGGAGAGTGCATACTGTGCATATGGTAGTCCGCGTGGTATCTTCTGCTCATGGGAACTCAAACCTTTCTTTTTGGCGGTCGGCGGGGGTATTCCCCCTTACTTTCTTTCATTTTACCGCAAAGGGCGGCTGTTCGTCAACCCCCGGGCGGGAAAAATCAGGCGAAAATCCGCCCGATTTTGTGCTTTTTCCCGGAAGTTTCCAGGCGGGGAGCAGATTTGCCGGATGGGAAGACGCGGAAAAATGAGGGAAACGTAACTTTTTCGCGCACAAGGGAAAAAGGTTTGTTTTTCCAGTCCCGGTGTGGTATAATAATACAGATACCCCCGGGGCGGCTGTCCCCGGGGGAAGAGAAAACGGAAGGGGCGGGAAGATGCGGATACTCGGAATAGACCCTGGATACGCGATCGTCGGGGCCGGGGTCGTCGAATATAACGGCCACAGCTTCAGGACGCTGGAATACGGGGCGATCACGACTCCGGCCGGGACCGCTTTCCCGGCCCGGCTTCAGATGATCTACAGCCAGATGCAGGAGCTGCTCCTGCTGTACAAGCCGGAGTCGATGGCGGTGGAAAAGCTCTATTTCAATACCAACACAACGACCGCCATCGACGTCGCCCAGGCGCGGGGGGTTATCCTCCTTGCGGCCCAGGAGGCGGGGGTGCCGGTTTACGAATATACGCCGCTGCAGGTCAAACAGGCGGTCGTCGGCTATGGCCGTGCGGAAAAGCACCAGGTGATCGAGATGACCAAAAAGCTCCTCTCCCTCACCCGGACGCCGAAGCCGGACGATGTCGCGGACGCGCTGGCGATCGCCATCTGCCACGCCCACAGCGCGCCCGGGCCCGCCGCCCGGCAGCTGATGGCGGCGCTTGGAAGGTAACAGGGGGAAAGTAGGATGATATACAGCGTACACGGGCGGCTCACCCATATTGAGCCGAACCTGGCGGTTGTCGAATGCGGCGGCGTCGGGTACGGGGTGCGGACGTCGGCGGTGACGGTTTCGCGGCTCCCGGCCATCGGGGAGGAGGTCACCCTTTACACCTACCTCCATGTGACCGACGCCGGGATCGACCTGTTCGGCTTTTCGGACGGATACGAGCTCAGCTGTTTTAAGATGCTGCTGGGCGTCACCCGGGTCGGTCCCAAGGCGGCGCTGGGGGTTTTGTCCAGCGTGACGGCCGAACAGTTTGCGATGGCGGTCGCGGCGGGGGATTATAAGACCCTGGCCAAAGCGCCCGGCCTCGGCAGCAAGACCGCCCAGCGGATTGTCCTGGAGCTTAAGGACAAGCTCCAAAAAGAAAAGGGCCTTACCGGCATCGAGCTGCCCGATTTTACCCCGGCGCAGCAGAGCTCCAACGCCGGGGAGGCGATCAGCGCGCTGGTCGTCCTGGGTTATACCCAGGGGGAGGCGGCATCCGCCGTCATGCCGCTTGACCCGTCGACGCCGGTGGAGGATATGATCAAAAAAGCCCTGCAAACGCTTGCCGGGCTGAACTGAGTGGGGAGGGGATCGTTTGTTCCAGTCGCAGTACCGTCAAATGGAAGACGATGAAATGGACCTTGAAAACCGGATCACCGCGCCGGAATTTACACCGGAAGACGCCGACACCGAGTTTTCCCTCCGTCCCCGTACCCTTTCGGAGTATATCGGGCAGGACAAGGCGAAGGAGAACCTTTCGGTCTATATTGAGGCGGCGAAAAAGCGAGGGGACGCGTTGGACCATGTGCTGCTTTACGGGCCGCCCGGCCTCGGCAAAACGACTTTGTCCCAGATCATCGCCAACGAGATGCACACAAATCTGAAGATTACCTCCGGCCCGGCGATTGAAAAGCAGGGGGATCTGGCGGCGCTTCTGACCAATCTGGCAGACGGCGACGTCCTCTTTATCGACGAGATCCACCGGCTCCCCAAACAGGTGGAAGAGGTGCTTTATCCGGCGATGGAAGACTTTGCCCTCGATATCATCATTGGCAAAGGCCCTTCCGCCCGGTCGATCCGTGTGAACCTCGCCCATTTTACGCTGGTCGGCGCGACGACGCGGGCGGGCCAGCTGACCGCTCCGCTGCGGGACCGTTTCGGCGTCATTTTAAAGCTGGAGCTTTACCAGCCGGAGGACCTGCAGAAGATCATCCTCCGCTCGGCTGGCATCCTCGGCGTCCCCTGTGAGCCGGACGGAGCGCTGGAACTGGCGCGGCGTTCCCGCGGGACGCCGCGTATTGCCAACCGGCTGCTGCGGCGGGTGCGGGACTTCGCCGACATCCTCGGCACCGGCACCATCACCCGGGAGATCGTCCGCACCGCCCTGGAGCGGCAGGAAATTGACGAGCTGGGGCTGGACAATGTCGACCGGCGGATGATGCGGGCGATCATCGAGAACTTTGACGGCGGACCGGTGGGGCTGGATACGCTGGCGGCCATCCTCGGGGAAGAGGCGGTCACGATTGAAGACGTCTACGAGCCTTATCTGATGCAGTTGGGCTTTTTAAACCGCACCCCCCGCGGGCGGTGCGCGACCGACCGGGCCTACCGGCATCTGGGCCTTGCCCGAAATGGGCAGCAGCTGCTGCCCACCAAATAAATAAGCGTAAGGAATGATATTACCTCATGAGAGCAGCGGAAAACTGGCAGGACTACGCCCTTTTAGACGCCTCGTCCGGCGAGAAGCTGGAACGGTGGGGACGGGTGACGCTGATCCGCCCCGACCCCCAGATCATCTGGAAGACCGAGCGGACCGCCCCCGGCTGGAACCGGGCGGACGCCCATTACTTCCGTTCCAGGACCGGCGGCGGCCACTGGGAGTATGCCCATAAACTGCCGGAGAGCTGGACGGTTTCATATAATGGACTCACCTTTAAAATTGCGCCGACCGGCTTTAAGCACACCGGCCTTTTCCCCGAGCAGGCGGTCAACTGGGACCTGTTCCAGAAGCTGATCCGGGAAGCCGGGCGGCCGGTCTCGGTTTTAAACCTCTTTGCCTATACCGGCGGCGCGACCCTTGCCTGCCTTCAGGCGGGGGCCAGCGTCTGCCATGTGGACGCCTCCAAAGGGATGGTCCAGTGGGCGCGGGAAAACGCCGAGCTGTCGGGGCTTACCGGCAAGCCGGTGCGCTGGATCGTCGACGACTGCGAGAAATTCATCCGGCGGGAACTGCGGCGGGGCAGGCAGTACGACGCGATCATCCTTGACCCGCCTTCCTACGGCCGGGGTCCCGGCGGCGAGGTCTGGCAGCTGGAGGAGAAGGTCTACGACCTGATCGCCCTTTGCGGCGCGCTGCTGTCGGATACCCCGCTTTTTACCGCCATCAGTTCCTATAATACCGGCCTGCCGGCGTCGGTCATGGCCTATATGCTGGGCGCCGTGATCGGGAAAAAGCGGGGCGGAGCGGTCCGGTCGGACGAGATCGGCCTGCCGGTCAAAGAGAGCGGGCTCATAATGCCCTGCGGCGCGGTCGCTGTCTGGACGGCCGGGAATTAAGCCTTTGCCGTGAAAAGGAGATAAAATGGAGAAAAAGGAGATCACCGTCTCCGGGCTGACCTTCGTCTACCCGGGGGACGAAGAGGGGATGCCGGGACAGGTCGTCCTGCGGGACTTAAACCTCCGGATCAAGGCGGGGGAGTTCGTCGCGGTGCTGGGGCACAACGGCTCCGGTAAATCGACCCTCGCCAAGCACTTTAACGCGATTTTGCTGCCGACCGAAGGGGATGTCGTGGTCTGCGGCATCAACACCAAAGATGAAGACCGGCTGTTCGACATCCGCCAGCAGGTTGGGATGGTTTTCCAAAACCCCGACAACCAGATCGTCGCGACGATCGTCGAGGAGGACGTCGCCTTTGCGCTGGAAAACCTCGGCGTGCCGCCTGCGGAGATCCGCCGCCGGGTAGACGAAGCTCTGAGGGCAGTCGATATGTACGCTTACCGGGAACATGCGCCCCATCAGCTGTCCGGCGGACAGAAACAACGGGTCGCGATCGCCGGCATCCTCGCGATGCGGCCGGAGTTCATAATTCTGGACGAGCCGACCGCGATGCTCGACCCCCAGGGCCGCCGGGAGGTGCTGCGGACGGTTAAGGAGCTAAACCGCGACTCCGGCGCTACCGTTGTCCTCATCACCCATTATATGGACGAGGCGGTGCAGGCGGGGCGGGTTGTCGTTGTCGACGACGGGAAGATCCTCCGGGACGGCACGCCGGAAGAGGTGTTTACCCAGGTGGAACTGCTGAAAAGCGTCGGTTTGGACGTCCCGCAGGTCACAGAGCTGGTCTATGAGCTGCGGAAGGCGGGGGTTGACCTGCCGCAGAATATCCTTACGGAGGATGCGTGTTATCAGGCGCTGAAAAAGCTGCTGCAGGCTGCCGTATAAAGAAAGGCGGAAACGGTCTTGGTCATTTCTACAGAACATTTAACCTATACCTACAGCCCCGGCACCCCGTTTGAAAAGGTGGCGGTCCGGGACGTTTCGCTCACCATCGGCAGCGGGGAGATGGTTGGGGTCATCGGCCACACCGGTTCCGGCAAGTCGACGCTGATCCAGCACCTAAACGGCCTTTTAAAGCCGACCTCCGGGCGGGTATTGCTGGACGGCCGGGACATCTGGGGCGAGGGGAGCGATATCCGGCAGGTCCGGTTCCATGTCGGACTGGTCTTCCAGTATCCCGAGTACCAGCTGTTCGAGGAGACGGTTTATAAAGATATCGCCTTCGGGCCGAAAAATATGGGTCTGGACGATCAGGAGATCGACAAGCGGGTGCATGAGGCGGCGG
The DNA here is from genome assembly GCA_944388825.1 of uncultured Clostridia bacterium. Classification (GTDB taxonomy): domain Bacteria; phylum Bacillota; class Clostridia; order Oscillospirales; family Ruminococcaceae; genus Faecivivens. The sequence goes on from CALXKG010000141.1 coordinate 10,728, forward strand.
CCTTTGCAGGGCTCCCGGAGGAGCTGCTGGACAAGAGCCCCTTCGAGCTGTCGGGCGGCCAGAAGAGCCGGGCG
>CALXKG010000142.1 GCA_944388825.1 uncultured Clostridia bacterium
AAGGCCTCTGGCGGATCGTCGTCACCCGGGACGGCAAGCGGAAGGAGTTCACCTCCGCAAAACCCGGCCGCACCGGCCAGCGGGAAGCCAACAAGAAGGCCGATGCCTGGCTCTCCGGCACCGCGCCTGTCGAACGGCTGCGGGTGCGAGATGCCTACCGGCGTTACAGCGAGGCGCAAATCGGCCTCCGGTCGACTTCCAACGACAAAGATATCCAGACCAAAGGAGAGACCTGGATCCTCCCCTACATCGGTTCAAAATACCTCGACGCCCTGACGCTGGGCGACCTGCAGGCGATCCTCGACGACGCCGACCGCAAAGGGAAAAGCCGCAAAACCATCCGCAACATCCGCGGACGGCTCTCCCACTTCTTCCGGTTCTGCCGCCAGCACGGCTGGACAAACCTCCGGACGGACGACCTGACGGTCAGCGATCACGCGCCGGTCAAGCCCAAAACAATCCTTCAGCCAGAGGCACTGCGGATCCTGTTCAGCAGCGACCTGACCTTTTATGGGAAAAGCGGCTCTAAGGTCGAGCCTTACATTCATGCCTATCGGTTCCAAGTCCTGACAGGGCTCCGGCCGGGCGAGCTGCTGGGTCTGAAATGGTCGGATATCCACGAAGGTGTCCTCTACCTGCAGCGCGCAATCAATTACTTTGGAGAAGAAACGCGGGGCAAAAATGACAACGCTATCCGCAGCATTCCCCTCAACTCGATCATGTGCCGGGTATTACAGGATCAGAGAGATTTTCTTCCGAACACAGAGTACATCTTCGGAAATATTACCTCCGAAACCAACTATCTGAAACACTGGCATCTTTACTGCGCTTACAACCAGATTCCACAAACAACCGTCTATGAACTGCGGCATACTTTTGTCAGCGTTGTCTCCTCTGCCCTGCCAGAAGGGGCGGTCAAACAGCTGGTTGGGCACAGCCGCAATATGGATACCTTCGGCATTTATGGCCACACCGTCAACGGCGACGCCGAGCAAACTGCCCGTATGCTTGACGGCCGTTTCGCAGCTCTTTTAAACAGCACAGACAGAGAGAAGGCAGCCAGCGGCAAGGATGGAGAATCGGAGTTAAAAGTTGCAAATGTTGGGAGTAAAGTTGGGAGTTAGAGAATCGGGCAACGCAAAAACCCCGCCAAAGCCGGATTTCTCGGGCTTTAACGGGGTTTGGATTGGCGGAGTAGGAGAGACTCGAACTCTCGCGCCGCTTTTTACACGACCTACGCCCTTAGCAGGGGCGCCTCGTCACCAACTTGAGTACTACTCCATGGTACGTTCCTGTCAAGAACTGTTAAATTAAAGTGGCGGAGAGAGTGGGATTCGAACCCACGGTCGCTTGCGCGATCACCAGTTTTCAAGACTGGCTCCTTAAACCACTCGGACATCTCTCCGGGTCTAACCTGGGAGGCGTTGGCGCTTGCCGCACCGAACGATATATATAATACCACGCTTTCCCCCTTTTGTCAAGCGTTTTTGGAAATTTTTCTGCAAAAAATCCGGCGTTCCGGCGGGCGGCCGGACGCTGCCCCGGCCCTTCCCCACCGGGCAGCATCCGGAAACCGCCGGCCATGTCAGCGCGCCGTACAGGTGCCCATCCTTTCCAGCCAGGGAACCACTTCCCCCAGGTCGTCAAACACCGCCTCGGCGGCGTCCAGCATCTCCTGATCCGGCGGAATCAGGTCCGGTATCAGCAGCGCGTGCATCCCGGCGTTTTTAACGCTTAATATGCCGCTGCGGGAATCCTCCAGCCCAATGCACGCCCCCGGTTCCACGCCCAGCAGCCGGGCGGCGGTCAGATAGATCTCCGGGTCGGGCTTGCTTTTCTCCACCATGTCCCCGCAGACCAGCACATCAAAATATTCCCGCAGCCCCGCCTTTTCCAGGTTCCATTCGGCGTCCGGCCGGTCGGAAGAGGTCGCCATCGCCACGCCGCGCCCGGTCTGCTTGAGGAAGTGCAGCAGCTCCCGCAACCCTTTTTTGCAGGGCATCCCATTGATGTCATAGTACCGCCGCAGGAGCGGCTTTGCCGCCTCCAGAACCGTATCCAGCGTCAGCGCCCCGTGAAAGGTCTCTTCAAAAATCGCCCGGCAGGCCGCCTTATTCCGCCCCAGGCACCGCTCGTTCACCGCCGTCAGGCCGCCGAACCCCAATTCCCTGCCCACTTCGTTCCAGGCGTCCCGCCCGACCCGCTCGGTATCGAACATCAGCCCATCCATATCAAAAACCGCTGCCTGTATCATTTGTTTCACCTTTCTTTTCTCCATTCTGTTATTCCTTCACCGGCGGCAGGGTTTCCCCTTCCCGCTCGATCGGGATGGTCATTGTGACGACCGTCCCCTCCTCGGCGACGCTTTCAATATCCATGCTGGCCGCGTCCCCGTAGAGCAGCAGCAGGCGGCGGTAGACGTTGGCAAACCCGATATGCTGGCCGGTATTTTCCGGCTCCTCTCCCCCATCCAGGACGGCTGCGCGGATCTTCCGCAGCGTCTCCCGGCTGACGGCAAGGTCCTCGGTCGAAAGGCCGATGCCGTTGTCGGCCACCTTCATCCGCAGCTTGACCCCGTCCCCGACGGCGGCCTCTTCCGCCGATACGGTGACGGACAGATCCTCCCGCTTGAACTTGTTGTGTTTGACGGTGTTCTCGACAAAGGTTAAAAGCGTCACCGGCGGGATCAGGCAATCGAGCATCTCCTCGTCGACATCCTCGGTCAGGACATTCCCGGCGTGGAAGCGGATGTTCTGGATGGTCAAAAACTCCCCGATCTGGTGCAGTTCCTGGGAAAGGGGCACCTTATGAAAGCTGCCGGTCAGCAGGTACCGGACATAGTCGGATAAAATCAGGCAGAACTCCTGGATGCGGGCATACTGCCGCCGCTCGGCCATCCCGTACAGGATCGAAAAGCAGTTGACAAAAAAGTGCGGCTTGATCTGGTTTTGCAGATATTCCAGCTCGGTCCTGGTCCGGCGGATCTTCTCCTCGTATACGTCGATCTTCAGTTCCCGCACCTGCCGCTCCAGGGCGCTGAAGGCGTTTTCCACCTCGTTGAGCTCTGCGAAGCCGTACCGTTTGGAGAACTTCCGCTCCTGCAGGTAGGCGTTGACGTGCCCCTGGAAAAACTCCAGCGGTTCCTGGATATACCGGCGGAAATAGTAGATGATAAAGAGGCAGAAGGCCAGCACGATCAAAAAAATGACAAAGACCAGCAGCAGGTAAAACCCGGCGTCCCCCATCTCCAGCACCTGCCGGTCGGCCGCCAGGATGCCGACGGCCATATGCAGCGGCTGTACATAAGAGCAGTCAAACCCACGGGCTTCGCAGGTGGTATTTTTCCCCTGCAGCCGCACCCCCAGCGCCTCCACCCTGTCCGCCTCGGTCAGCGGGCGGCCGGAAGCGCCGATCACCGCATAAAAGCCGTCGGGCGACTGGATGATCTCGTCAAAGAAAGAGAAGATCACCTCGGTCCGGATCCAGCAGCAGAAAAACATCCCCTCGCTCTGCATGACCTGCACCATGTAGCCGGTCCCTTCGATGTCGTAATACTGCCAGCGGGTATCGTTCAGCGTATACCGCCCGCCGTCGATATCGGCCGTGACGGCATCCACCACCTTATAGTCGGTCATATACCCTTCGCTCTGCCCGCTGCACCGGAACCGGAGGTTCAGGCGCGGGGTATAAAAGTAAAATGTATACCCTTTGTTGATAAACCGCTGGAGGGTGCCGATCTCGGTCATCATACTCCGGGCGGCCTGGTAATACCCGATGTCCCCCCGCTCCGAACGGCGGATCTCGTCGGCGTAACGGTCGGTCAGCAGGGTATCGGCAAGGTAATTGTTGATCTGGTCAAACGAATCGTCCGCCTGCTCCATCTGATAGGAAAAGATAGAGTCGACCCGGTTGGAGACCGCTTCCGCCGACCGGCGGTAACTGTACAGGAAGGAAAGGATCAACAGGATCAGCACCGGCACCAGCAGGGCGATGACCAGCTTCAGGATCTTTAATAGGGAAGGACGGTTGGTCATACTGTCACCTCACGCTCTGTTCCGTTCAGACAGGCCCGTTTCCGATTTGCGCCGGGCACGCCCTTTATTTCCGCTTCTTCCGGTACTCCCCCGGCGACAGGCCGGTCTGGTCGTGGAAGACGCTGGAAAAATAGGAAAGGTTGTCGTACCCGACCTGCTGGGCGACGGCGCTGACCGGCAGGGCCGTCCCGGCCAACAGCTCTTTCGCCCACTCGATCCGCCGGCGCTTGATATAGGCGGTCAGCGACTGGCCGGTCTTGTCTTTAAACAGCTTGGCAAAATAATCGGGATTCATGAAGACCGTCCCGGCCAGCACCCCGCGGCTCAGGGGTTCCGACAGGTGGGCGTCGATATACTGCCGTACCTTTTCGACGGCTGCATCCCCTTCCGGCCGCTCGGACGTCCCGCCGGCCGCCTGTGCGGTGCGGTCGATCAGGTAGTCGGAAAAAGCGGCCATCTGGTCGACGGTAGAGATCGCGTCCTCGGTCATCCGCTCAAACTCCGGCCCCGAAAAGAGGGAATGGGCGGAAATGCCGTCCGCCTGGAGGACGGCCATCACCACCTGCATCAGGTCCTGGCGGATCATCCGCAGGCCGGTGCGGTTTACATTGCCGTTCATCTTCCCGCTTTCCAGCGTCATCCGGATATACCGCTTGCCCTCTTCCCACTGCCCTTCCCGCAGGAACGCCTCCAGCCGGGTGGACAGGTAAGGGGCGACATAGGAACTGTCCCGCTTCTGATAGGAAAAAATGTCATACACCTGGTTGCAGCCGGTGACGTCGTCCCGGAAGATATCGGCGGCCTTGCGGATCATCACGCCCATAGCGGAGAAGAGGGTATCGGCGCAGTAGTAGCAGTCGGCGCTGATGTCCATATGCCGGTTGCAGAAGGCGATAAACTGCCGGCAGGCGGAAATCAGGCCGTCCCGCCCGACCAGCCCGCGGCCCTGCTGGTAAAGGACCATCTGGTAGGCGCCGGGGGATACCGCGCAGATCCCCTCCACCTGGCAGCCGGGGAGGGAAAAAAGCTCCCGCAGGACATTCTCAAAGGCGGTATCCAGCAGCTCCCGCCCCCAGTCCATCAGCTTGTTCCCCCGGTAGAGGTCAAAGACCAGCAGGGTAAAGAAATCATCCGGGCGGTACGGGAGCCGCCGCTTATCCGCCTCAGCCGTGAGCCACTTCCCGTCCGTCTCGCCGGCGGCGTAATAGCGAAACGCCCGGTTCCAGAAATCCACCCGGTTATCCGGCTGGCTCTCCAGCCAGTAGCCGCCGTAAAGCTGCTGCTGCCGCTCCGCCTGGATCTCCCGCACCCGCCGGAGAGCCGCCCGCAGCTTGTCCGCCAGCTCCTCATACCGGATGGGCTTTAAGTAGTAGTCAAACGCCTGCAGTTCCACCGCCTTTTTCGCGTAGTTGAATTCCGGGTAAGCGGTGCAGAAAATGGTGACGGTGTCAAAGTCCTGCTCCCGCACCCACTCCAGCAGCTTCAAGCCGCTTAAATCGCTCATTTCTATATCGGTCAGCAGCACGTCCGCCGGATGGGCGCGCATCAGCTCCCTGGCCTGCTCGCCGGTCTTGGCGGTGTATACCGCGTCAAATCCCAGCCCCTTCAGGTCAACGCCGGAGAGGATCCCGTCGATAATATCCGGCTCGTCGTCTACGATCAGCAGGGTCATGGTTTCGCCTCCCTCTTTGTATTCCATATTTACTAAAACAGACAGTTTTTTCCGCCGTATCACATTCATTATATACGAAAACAGGAAAAATTGCAATCCTGCCGCGCAAATTCCCCGTACAAGGCTATATGGGCCGTTTCAAAAAAATGTCCGGAAATCGAAAGAATATCTCTGATATTTTATGGAAAATTCTGCCTGGATGTGCTATAATAAAAATAAGAAAAATTGGCAGAGTGGTTTTCCCGGTTTGGGAAGTTTCTTGTATAACCCTCTGCACCGAAAGGAATGAACCCCCATGAGAGAATACGATATGCGGGACGTCGAATTCCTGGCGCTCCAGCAGACGCCGGAAATGGTGAACGGGCTCCCCCTCATCATCAAGCGCTCCCCGACCGAGCCGCGTCCCGGCTGCGTCGACCATCACGAGGACGCCGCCCAGAACCTCCACTGGATCGCCCGCCCGGCAGAGCCGGAGGAAAAAAAGAAGCCGAAGACCCCCGCCGAAGCGATCCAGTCGATGCGCGACCATATGGGCTTCCCCAACCGCAACCTCTGTGTCACCGAGATCCACACCAAGTTTGAAACGGTCATGAACGGCGAAAACGAGGTCGGCCTCTGGCGCTACTATCGCCGGGATACCCAGTATGACAAAAAGCGGCCCGCCTTTATCTTCTTCCACGGCGGCGGATGGGTCGGCGGCACCCCCTACACGGTCGAAAACCCCTGCCGGCTGATCGCCGAGCTGTCGGGCGGCGTCGTCTTCAACGTCGACTACGCCCTCGCCCCCGAGAAGAAGTACCCGAACGGCGTCAACGACTGCTGGGCGGCCCTCAAACACGTCTACGACCACGCGGACGCGTACGGCATCGACAAGACGAAAATCGCGATCGGCGGCGACTCGGCCGGCGGCAACATGACCGCCGCCGTCTCGCTGATGGACCGCGACCGGGGCACCCATATGGTCGCCCTCCAGGTGCCGATGTACGCGGCGGTGACCTTCCTGGGTTCCAAGACGCCCGGCTACCATTTCTCGATCGCGGAATACGAGTTCGACCCCTCCCAGAAGGAAAAACTCGACCCCCGCGTCGCCATCTCCCGCCCGAAGGACGAGGAACACGACGACGAGATCAATATGGGCGCCCTCTACTTCGACGACCCGGAAAAACAGTGCCTGGAGACCTACGCCTCCCCGCTGATGGAGCCGGACTTTACCGGGATGCCCGCCTGCCTCTCGATCGACTGCGAATACGACGGCCTGCGGATCCAGGACGAGCTGTACGCCAAACGGCTCTACGAGGCCGGCGTCAAGGTCAAGGCGATCCGCTACCGCGGCGTCTTCCACGCGGTCATCGACCGGCTGGGGTTTGTCCCCCAGGCGGAGGATATCTGCGTCGAAATCGCAAACGCGATGAAGGAAATGTAACCGAAGCCTTTCGCGGCTGCCGCACCCAAACATACGCAAAATTCAGAAAGGATGATCTCCATGGCCAAATTTACCTGCACCTTCATCTCCTACACCCTCACGCGGACGGTGGACATCACCGTCATCATCCCGTCGGTCACCATCCCCGAGTCGATGGGCATGACCCTTCCGGAAGGGGAAAAGCCCCGCCACCAGAAAAAGGACAAATACCCCGTCCTCTACCTGCTGCACGGGATGGGCAACAACCACGCCCAGTGGACCGGCTACACCAACGTCGAGCTGTTCGCCGAGGAAAAGAACATGGCGGTCGTCATGCTGTCGGCGGAAAACAAGTGCTATGTCAACGTCTACGGCGACAACTTCTACGACTTCGTGTCGGAGGAGCTGCCCGATTTCGTCAAAGAGATGTTCCACGTCTCCGACCGGCCGGAAGACACCTTCATCGCCGGGCTTTCGATGGGCGGCTACGGGACGCTGGTCCACGGCCTCTCCCACCCCGAGCGGTTCGCGGCGATGGGCGCCTTCTCGGCGGCGGTACAGCTGAACCCCTATTCGCTGGCGGGCGGCCCCGAGGCGGAAAAGAATGAGATCATCCCCGCTTACGACCCGCTTACGCTCCTGAAAAAGGACGTCGCCGAAGGGAAAAAGCTGCCGAAGATGTACGTCGCCTGCGGCGAAAACGACTTCCTGTTTGAGGCCAACAAGGCGTTCGTCGAAGAGGCGAAGGCGCTGGGCGTCCCGGTCGAAACCGATTTCGTGCCCGGGTATACCCATGAATGGCGGTTCTGGAACCTCGAAGTGGAGAAGTTCTTAAACTGGATCCCCCGTTCCGATGCCTACGCCGGCGGCAAACGGCAGGTATGATCACCGGCTGACATAAAAAGAGGCGCTCCTTTTAAAGGGGCGCCTTTTTTGCTGCCATTTTCAGGCCATCATAATTTCGGAAATGGTGTCCAGGATCTTGTCGTGACATCCGCCGCAGCCGGTGGAGCAGTGGGTGATCTTCTGCACCTCGTCGAAGGATTTGAGGACGTCCTCAAACCGGGGGATCTGGTGGAGCGCGTCGGCGATATCGGAATAGGATACCTGCTTGCAGTTGCAGATGATCTCGTTGGCCCGCATCTGGTTCATTGCCATAATAAATTCCTCCAATCGGTCCTATAATCAGACAATTTGTCCTTTTATCAAAGTATACCACAGCGGGGACGGGTTGTCAAGGCGGCTGCCGCCCGCCGGGAATAAAAAAGCCCCCGGCGTTTCCGCCGGGAGCCTGGGGAAATCCCCTGCCCCGGAGGAGAAAGCCGGGACAGGGAAAAGAGGTGTTACAGCTTATTTGACCCAGACGCCGTTCGCGTTGACATAGTAGCCGTCAGGGGTCGTGGTGTTGGTGGCCATCAGGCCGGAAGCGGTCAGGTAGTAGTAGCTGCCCTTCCACAGCCGCCAGCCGGAGCGCTGCATCGCGCCGTTGCCCTGGAAGAAGTACCAGCCGTCGGAAGCCTGGTACCACCAGTCGTTGGCCATGCCGCCCCAGTTGAAGAAGTAGTAGGTCACGCCGCCGATCTGGGCGAGGCCGTTGTCGTACATCCGGCCGGAAACGGTGTCCAGATAATACCAGACGTTGCCGATCTTCAGCCAGCCGGTGACCATCCTGCCGTCTTCGTCGAAGTACCACCAGCCCTCATGATCGTCGTCGCTGACCCAGACCCAGCCGGTCTGCATGAAGCCCTGACGGTCAAAGTAGTAGGTGTCGCCGTCGATCACGGCAAGGCCGCGGGTGCGGATGCCGTCGTTGTAGTAAAGGGTGCCGGAGTTGTAGTACTTCCAGCCGTCGAGGGTCTGCGCAGGGGCGCTGACCGTGTAGGAGGGACGGACAACGACCGCGTGATCCATCTGGCACCAGAGCCAGTAGAGCAGGTGGTCCAGTTCGTCCTGATCGTACCAGTGGCCGTAGCCGAAGTATCTGTTGATGATCTCGATGATGTACTCGGCGTCGTCCTTATCGAACTCGCCTCTGTGGATCATGTCCAGGATCTCGTCGATCAGGTCTTCGATCGAGTCGATGCAGCCCTGGTTCTGATCGGGATTGTCGGGACAGTTGTCCTTCTTAACCAGCATGATCAGGGAGTCGTAAAGGTCGTTATACGCCTTGTTGACTTCCGCCTGGGTGGCGTTCTTGTCGTTCAGGACATCGATCGCAGCTTTAAGGTACGGATACACTTTCCACATCGAACCAATCGTGTAATCTCCGCTGTTAAATAAATCTTTTACATTACCGATGAGGTTTTCAAGAGCGGATTTGTCGACGGATACCGGAACAAGAGCGTTGATCGCGGCATTCAGCTTCTCGGTCGCAAAATCGACTTCTGCCTGCGTAGCATTGTCGTTGTCCCAGACAGGCCACGCTTCGTCATACACTTCTTTCAGGTTCGCCAGGGATTCAGCGGTATAGCCGCCTTCGTCCATAGCCTTGTCAGCATTACCAAGTGCTAACGTCAGCTTCTGTTTGTTGACACCAACCGGAAGCTGGGAAACGAGTTTCAGGTTGTCGATCGCTTTGTTCAGGTCTTCTACCGTCCAGTTGATCTGAGCCTGATAGGTGTCTTCGGTGAGGAGCTTTTTCGCCGCCGACAGGATCTCATCCAGCGCTTTTCTGGATTCTTCGGTATATGTATCCTCGTAACCATCCGCGCTGATGATGCCCTCTGCTCTTGCAATCGCATCTTTAAGCGCGGAGAAGTCCAGACCCTGCGGGAGATCGGAAATCTCTTTCAGATCGTTGACCGCTTTTTCCAGCGCGGCCGCAGCAGCGTCAACCTCTTCCTGGGTAGCATTTTCATCTTCATACACAGCTTTAGATTCGTTGTATACCTTCAGCAGGTAATCTCTGGAATCTTCCGTGTATTTATCTTCGTACCCGGGTGCATTGATGTAGGCATTGGCTTTGTCGATTGCGTCAGCCAGTGCGGACTTGTCGACTTTTTCTTCCTCGACCGGGGGCTGTTCAGTCGTCAGGCCGTTGGTAGCATCCACCAGAGCTGCAGCGGCATCGTCAACTTCATCCTGCGTCGCGTCGAGATCATCCATCACTTCTTTGGCAACTTCAAGCGCTTCTTCAAAGACCTTCTTGGATTCATCCGTATAATCTTTGTAGGAATCCAGCGCCTTCACCGCATCCGCCATCTCGATTGCAGAAGCAAGTTTGGACTTGTCGACTTCTTCTTCAACCGGAGGCTGTTCAGAGGCCAGCTTCAAGTTCTTAAGCGCTTCAATTACTGCATCCGCAGCTTCGTCGATATCATCCTGCGTCAGGGTATCCAGATCTTTGCTGTTATATACATAACCAGCTTCAATCAGAGCGTCGTTAAGGGCTTTCAGCGTTTCTTCGGTGTAGGTGCAGCCGTCATCGAACTTCGCTTCACCTTTTTCTATCGCAGCAAGCAGTTCGGAGAAGTCAAGCTCTTTCTCCTCAACCGGAGGCTGTTCAGAGACCTGCTCCAAGTTCTTAAGCGCTTCAATTACTGCACCCGCAGCTTTGTTGATATCATCCTGCGTCAGGGTATCCAGATCTTTGCTGTTATACACATAACCAGCTTCATTCAGGGCGTCCTTAAGGGCTTTCAGCGTATCTTCGGTGTAGGTGCAGCCGTCTGCGAACTTCGCTTCACCTTTTTCTATCGCAGCAAGCAGTTCGGAGAAGTCAAGCTCTTTCTCCTCGACCGGAGGCTGTTCAGAGACCTGCTTCAAGTTCTCAAGCGCTTCAATTACTGCATCCGCAGCTTCGTCGATATCATCCTGCGTCAGGGTATCCAGATCTTTGCTGTTATACACATAGCCAGCTTCATTCAGGGCGTCCTTAAGGGCTTTCAGCGTTTCTTCGGTGTAGGTGCAGCCGTCTTCGAACTTCGCTTCGCCTTTTTCCATGGCAGCAAGCAGTCCGGAGAAGTCAACCGATTCTTCAGACCATTTAATCTTTTCGGCCTTGTCGATAGCATCATCCAAATCATTGATGCCGTACCAACCATGATTGCCCTGATTACCGCCCGGCCGCTTATAGGTCTCGATGCCACTCGCGCTGACCGTCTGGACGATACCCCCCCCTAGAGGGTTCGAAGTACCGATCCCAGCCGGAATCGCAGTCAAGACGCAGGCGGCCAGCATAGCCGCCAGTATCTTTTTCTTCATCACTCGTTCCTCCTTTGATTT